>CAIVXW010000117.1 GCA_903910005.1 uncultured Methylococcaceae bacterium | reverse complement strand
GGCCAGGGTTTGGAGTTGGCAGTCAGTATTTACTCGCCACTCGCCACTCGCCACTCACCACTCACCACTCACCACTCACCACTCACCACTCGCCACTCGCCACTCACCACTCACCACTCACCACTCACCACTCACCACTCACCACTCGCCACTCGCCACTTGCCACTCGCCACTCGCCACTCGCCACTCGCCCACCGGTGGCCAGGATGGCCGCGCCCCTCCGCCCCGCCCCCTATACCGAATTCACGTTATTGACGTTTTAGCCTGGCCGGGCTTTTTTCCTTTGCGACTGGATCGGGAGGAGACCGGTGGCGTTTCGTCCGTAGCCACTGCGTCGTCCTCCACCAGGGCCAGATCGCTCAGTATGTCGTCGACATCAAGTTCCAGGGCTTCGCCCCCGGTTGCCGGAGACTGGGCCTGACTGGCATCCCTGTTGGCCAGATTATCCAGCATGGCATCAAATTCATCCGGTACGGGCCGGGTAGCAGGAACCGCAGTCGCAGGTTCTGTCGCCGCTTCAGTCTCATCCTGGTCATCCCCCCCGGCAATCAGTATCGTCTCCCCGCCAGACTCTTCCAGGGCAAGGGCTGCCTGGAGCAGGGCTTTCAGTTCATCATCCAGTTCATCAGGATCTTCGTCGGGTTCATCATCCGGTAACGGCAGTGGCGCAGTCGGAGTGGCGGCAGGAACCGCAGTCGCAGGTTCTGTCGCCGCTTCGGTCTCATCCTGGTCATCCCCTCCGGCAATCAGCATCGTCTCCTCGCCGGAATCCTCCAGGGCGAGGGCAGCCTGCAGCAGGGCATCCAGTTCATCATCCTGTTGGTCGGGCTCATTGTCCGCTAGCGGCAATGCCGCAGGCAGGGGGGCGGCGGCAACCGCAGTCGCGGACTCTGCCGTCGGCACGGGTTCGTCCTCATCGTCGTCGCCGGCAACCAGCATGGCCTCTTCGTCAAAATCGCCCAGGGCGGCGGCCTGCAGCAGGGCATCCAGGTCATCGTCTTCCTCGCCGGGTTCAGCGTCCGCTAGCGGCAATGCAGCAGGCGGGGTCACTGGCGGAGACACAGGGACAGTGCCTGCAGGTTCTGCCACCGGGGTCGTTCCGTCCTCATCGTCGTCGCCGGCAACCAGCATGGAATCTTCGTCAAAATCGCCCAGGGCGGCGGCCTGAAGCAAGGCGTCCAGGTCATCGTCTTCCTCGCCGGGTTCAGCGTCCGCTAGCGGCAATGCAGCAGGCGGGGTCACTGGCGGAGACTCGGTGGCGGCACCTGCAGGTTGTGTTGCCGGGGTCGTTCCGTCCTCATCGTCGCCGCCGGCAACCAGCATGGAATCTGCTTCAAAATCGCCCAGGGCGGCGGCCTGCAGCAAGTCGTCCAGATCATCGTCTTCCTCGCCGGGTTCAGCGTCCGCGACCGGCAATGCCGCAGGCGGAGTGGCGGCGGCAACCGCAGGAGGCTCTGCCGTCGGCACGAGCCCGTCCTCATCGTCACCGCCGGCAACCAGCATCGAATCTCCGTCAAAACCACCCTGGGCGGCAGCCTGTAGCAAACTGTCCAGATCGTCTTCCGTATCGTCTTCCGTGGAATACTCCGTTGTGGTCACGTCTTGTTCGGGTGGCTTTTCTACCGGGGCCGTAGTCGACGGGACACCCGCCAGTTGCTGCAGGATTTCCATGTGCCGGGTCATCAGACCGCGCAGATTCTGGTGCAAATTCGGGAGGGCGTTCATATCGCCCAGCAGCAGGATCCGAACCAGTTCACGAAAGAATTCACGCTCCCCCTCGATAATCCGCTGACCCAGTTTTTCGACCCTGTTTTTGCCGCTGAGTGGATACTGTGCCAGCAGGTTTTGCTGAATCTGCGCCAGTCGTTCAGGTTCAGAATCCAGTATGGATTGCAATAATCGGGCGACGGATTCATGCAGACGATTTTCACGCCGTCGGTTCAGGATAAACGAACCCAGACTGATGCCAACGGCCAGCACGACCAGTTCACCCAGCAAAAACCAGAGCAGAAGGCTCATGCGGGACTCTCGGTATCCTGTGCCGGGGAAACCTCAGTCGCCGGTTTGGTATCCAGGGCAGCCGAGCGTTTCTCAACCAGCCTGAAAATGTCGAGTACCCGATCCAGGCTGTCCTGCACCTGACTAACGCCCTTGTAACTGCCGAACATCTGGGTGTATTCCTCCGAGATGTCGCGGAGCGAAGTCGTGGCAAGGGACAGGTGTGATTTAAGCTGGTCAACCTCCTTCAGACTGGCGTGCAACCGGGTTTCCAGATCAACAATGATTTCCTTCTGGGTTTCCACGTCCACCATGTTTTCCATCTGGATATCCTGTAACTGTTTGGCCAGGCGACAGTAGGGGATCGTCAAATCCCTGACCAATCCGTCCAGAGCCTTTATCCGGGCTGAATCATGATTAAGGTAGGCATCAAAGAACTGACGGTACAGCAGTTTCTCACTGCGGATGATTTCCTCCAGATTTTCGCGACAGGCCTGAAAATCGGTACCCAGGTTATGGTTCAGCAGGGCCGCGCACAAGTCCCCCAACCGATCCCGCTGGGTGAGATTGATCCGCTCAATGAAGCGACTGGTTTCCATCCGGTCATGCTGCCGTTTGCGGGATTTGCGATATTCCTGAAAAACCAGGACACCGACCAGCAAAATCAGGGTTTCGGCCACCAGTATGGCGATGAGTGCAGGAATCTCGATCATGGTCAGGGGGTGGAAGTAGTGGTGGGATTGAGCTTGCTGATCAGGTTGGTAATGAGTATCTCCTGCCGTTTCTTCATCATTCGGTAGGCCCAGAACCACAGGCCGGCAATGGCAAGGTTGATTCCGAAGGTAATGACCAGGGTAATCATCCAGTTGGCCTCGTTAAGTAGCGAGGTCAGGCTGTCCACCACGTCGGCAGGATTTTCCGCCACCGGCTCGGGAGACGCGGGCGGAACTGATTCGGTGGGCTGCTCATGCGGCGGTTCTCCGGATTCCGGTAAGGCTGCGACCGGTTCGACGGGTGGCGGAGCAACCGGCGGCGCGACCGGCTTGCCATCAATCCGCACCGGCTTGAGCGGAATGTCCAGTTTACTGCCATCCGGTTTTTTGGCGGTCGCCGTCAGGTTGACGATCCAGTGATCGTCCGGGCCTGGCAAGGGGGTAGCAAATACCACGTTACCGTTATGATGCTCGGATTCAAGGTCGCGGGTCTGTCCGCCTTGATCGGTCAGGCGGGCGTGGGCCGAGAGGCTGTCAGCCATCAGGGCCGTTGTAGCCGGTAACAGGCTGATTAACAGACGGGGCGGATCGCTTTCATGATCTTCGGTTTGCAGCACCGTAACCCAGTCTTCCAGCAAAATGAAATCCTGCACCGATTGGCGCTGGAAGGTTTTTCCGTCAGCCGTGACGGTCAGGGTATGCTTGCCTGGCTCGGGTTGGGCGGTAAACCGGATCTGGAAGTGGGCAGGCCGGGTATCTTCACGCATGACCGGGTTGTCTATGGCCAATTCTCCCTCGGTAATCTGACTGGCTACGGTAACGAGATCAAGAAAGTCGCGGCGATCAATCAGTTGACCCCGCTCGCTGAAGGACGCGGCAATATCGGACAACTCTCCCCGCATCAACTGGGACGGGATGGGCGTCACGTCCAGGCTGAGATGGGTAACCACCATGACCTGATTACCGGGATCTACTTCGGCATCCAGTCCCCAGTGGCCGGTTTCCGGACGCACCACGGTGATGACATCGTAACCTGGTTCATGCACCCAGCGTACACCATCCGGTTTTTGTGCTTCACTGATTTTTGTGTCGGAGGGGGTAATGAGCTGGCTGGCTTTGGCACCCGGTTTCAGGAATACCAGAACCGTCATTTCCTCGATGCTGCCATCTACCGTAAACTGATTGTCCTTGATGGGCAGGGTGGGTTTGGGGATGACCCGGTTGAAAATCCTGACAAAATTGCGTTGCAGCTCCCCGGCATCAAGAGCGACCTCCGCCGAACCTGCGGTGGCCAGCGACAGTTGCTGCAACAGTGCGCGATCCGATTGCCCGGAAAGCCCTATGGTGTGGAGGGTGATACCGGCAGCCTGAAGTTTTGGCAACAGTTCCGACACCGTGCGCTCCCGCGAGGCAGCACTGGCTTCTGCCCCTTTGGGTAGATCCACCATGCCATCGGTCAACAGGATCATGGTACGTTTTTCGGTAGCCGGGGGTGGCGGGTTCCAGTCCCGGGTTGCCTCGCGCAGAACTGATTCGATGTCGGTGTAAAGCCCCTGCGAATGTATCCGGCTGGTCAAATTGAGCATGGCGGCCCGGCTGGTCGGGGTGATTTTTTCCGGTGCCAGCAGACGGTTGGGTGCGGTATCGAACAACCAGACCCCGGTTATGCTGTCTGCGGGCAACAGATTGACCAACAGCTTCAGGGCCGGTACCCGCAGGTTTTTGGGGTCGGTTTTTTTCATGCTGCCGGAGGTGTCAATCAAAATCCGCACATCATGCAGCGGCTCCGCAGCCTGTATCGGGGGACTGATTGCAAGCAGGCAAATCAGAACGCGGATGACTTTAACAACCATGAATGCCGACCTTGGAGTAAAGCAGGAGAAAATCAGGGTTAATGGGTATCAGGCAGCAACGACCTTTATGTATTCTCCGGGAGCCTCCCGGCTGGAGCCAACCACAACCCGCTTTTTACCATCCTGTCCGGTTTCCAGCAAACCGCTGACCTCTACCCACTCATGCTCGATGGCTTGTCCAGCGTAGGTCTGGATGAAACTCCAGGCCTCGGTGATGTCCGGGTGGTCAAGTTCATAAACAGCAGGATAATCGTAAGAGCGCAGGCTGTCCGTGACCCTTGCCGTCAGCAGATGATAGCCTGACTTGGTGGCAACCACGGGGAGCGGATCCTGGCCGGTAGCAACCAGACTGATGTCAAACTTGATGCCATTGAAGATACCTTTGTTGAGTTTACGTTTTTCGTGCCAGACATATTCATCAAAGGTTAGCGAGCAGCCTCGCCGGGCGTAGGCCTGTTGCCAGTCACTGTCACCCAGTCGGCTGATGATGCCCCGGTTCATTAACAGCAGCAGGGCGGTTCGGGTCTGGAAAAAAGTCGCACGGTCATAGATAACCAGGTCGATGTCAGAGGCGGGATGGCCGGTTCCGATCAGCAACGAACCGGTAATACCCAGATTCCTCAGGTTGATCCCCTCTGCTTCGAACAAACGGCACAGTTGCCGGGTGCTTTGCAGCAGATAATCCGGCTCCTCTTCCTGCAATAATTCCTGTAGACGAACACGGGGCTGGTAGTGTTTGCGGACATCCTCCACCGGGATACCGTGCAAACGGGCAGCCAGCAATTTTGAATCATACAGATAGTCCGGTCGATGCCTTGCCAGCCAGTCATTGGCAGCCTGAGTGTCCAGTTTATGCCACACGCCATTTGAATGAACATAGCGCAAAAATCCCAGAATCCGGTTATTCTCCAGATGGTGGGACAACGTGGCAAAAACCAGGTCGTCGCAGGTTGCTATGAAGTCGCGGGGCAGGCAGGGATGCAGCAGTGTCATGAGTCGATAGGTCTGAATCGAAGAACCGGATGGGAATGGGTTACTCTACCACGAATGCGGCGACTCGTATTCAATCGGAACCTCAACGATGGCAATCAGTAACAGCCACTCCGGGAGTACCATCGGATTCAGTCTGCGACTGGCTAACGGGTGCCTGAAGAGGGCGTCTGGTACGAAGCCAGGCGGTATGCATTGAGAAGTTGCATCAGGGTCAGGGTAACAACGCTGAGGGTGGTGGCCTCGGCCAGTGGGCGTCCGTTGTAGAGAACCCCGGCAAAAACGGCCAAACTGGTCAGGGCTGACCAGAGTCCTCCGGCCAGTACCCGGCCGATTACCGGGCGAGTGAAGAGGGCCTCATCGGGATTGCCGGGAGCCTGCCGCATCAGGGTGTCTTTGCCCGGGGCCACGGCCAAACCCGCTGCCAACACACTGCCTGCCACCAGATTGAGGTACAACACCTGTGCGGCATTGAGTGGCAGGGGCAGCCCCAGGGCCATGGTAGCAGCCAGCAGGCCCATTTGGCCGATATTACAGGACAACAGATACATCAGGCATTTGCGGACAGTGTTGATGATACCCCTGCCCTCGCCGACCGCCGTGACAATGGAGGCGAACCCGTCATCGGTCAGCAGCATGTCGGCCGCTTCGCGGGCAGCATCAGTGCCACCGATTCCCATGGCTATTCCGACATCGGCCTGTCTGAGGGCCGATGCATCGTCCACGCCAGCACCGGTCATGCCAACCACCTGTCCCTGCTGTTGCAACATCCGGACAATACGCAGTTTGTGTGCCGGTGCCACCCGGGCATACACTTCAATATGATCCACTGCGGCCTGAAAGTCGGTATCATCCAGGGCCGACAGTTCCGCCCCGGTAATCAGCACGCCCTTGCGAAGTATGCCCAGCTCGCGGGCCACTGCCCGGGCGGTTGCCGGATGATCGCCGGTGACCATCACCACCTTGATACCGGCCTGGCTGCAACGGGCCACGGCCCCGGCGGATTCCATACGGGGCGGATCCAGCAGGCCGATAAGGCCCAGAAAGCACAGCGACTGTCCGGCATCGGCCAGGCTTGCTCCCAAACGGTGAGCCACCGCCAACACCCGTAGCGAATCCGCTGCCATCGATTCAGCCTGCGCCTTTATGACGGCCCGGGTATCCTCATCCAGTGCTTCCTCACCGGCGGTACCCTGCCAGGTCGAGCAGGCCGCCAGCACCGCCTCCACCGCACCCTTGCTGCACAGCAGGGATTGACCGTCCGGCCCGACCTGCAGGGTTGTCATTTGCCGACTTTCCGGACTGAACGGAATTTCCCCGATCCGTGACCAGCAGGCCCTCAGTTTGACCGGGATCAGCCCGGCCTTGAGGGCCGCGACCACCAGGGCACCTTCGGTGGCATTCCCCCTGATTTGCCACTGGTTGCTGCGTATGCGTACCAGGTCAGCGTCATTGCAGAGTACAGCCGCCTGCAGCAGTTCAGTCAGAACAGGGCCGGGGGCGATGGCTTGCCCCTGTTTGAGCAGACGTCCAACCGGATCATAACCGACACCGCTTACGCTGACGGTTTCACCTGCGGCCCAGAGTTTGCGCACGGTCATCTCGTTTCGGGTCAGGATACCTGTCTTGCTGACGCAAATTACCGAGCCAAGACCCAGGGTTTCGACCGCCGCCAACCGCCGGATGAGGACGTGGTGCCCCAGCATGCGCCGGGCTCCCAAAGCCAGCAAAACGGTCGCCGTCGCGGACAGGGCTTCCGGCGTGACGGCCACCGCCAGGGCGGCACCGAACAGCAGCATGTCGTGTAGGGGTTCACTCCGAAAAATGCCGACTGCCACAATCAAGGCTACCATCAGCAGGGTCAGGATGGTCAGGGTATTGACGACCCGATCCAGGTATTTTCCAAGGGCGGTCTGGCGGGATTCAGTATTACGCAGCCGCCCGGCCATCCGGCCCAGCTCGGTTCGCATCCCGGTGCTGAACACGATGCCGACACCACGACCGCAGGTTACGGTGGTACCGGCGAATCCCAGATTGGGCCGATCCGCCAGAGAGGGTATGCCGCCCCGATCCGTCAGGGCGGCTGCCGTTTTTTCGGTTGCCACCGACTCACCGGTCAGGCAAGTCTCATTGACCTTGATCTGCGTGACGTCAACCCAGCGCAAATCAGCCGGGATGCGGTCACCGGTCTGAAGCCGTACCACATCGCCGGGCACCAGCTCACGAGCCGGGACGGTTTGCACCTGCCCCTCCCGGAGTACGGTGGCCTGGGGTATGGTCAAGGCTTCCAGCG
>CAIVXW010000116.1 GCA_903910005.1 uncultured Methylococcaceae bacterium | reverse complement strand
GGGTTCGGAGCGAAAGCGGGACGGTTTCATCGGGGTCACGGGGTCGGGTGGCGGGCAGCCCGGTCAGGCCTGTGCAGGCGATGGGCTGAACTTCGGTTTTGTGGTAACCGCAGCGATTTTGCCACAATGCCGGAGTTTTCCGAACCTGCATCCCTCGCCCCACCCCCTGCTCCCTGCAAATCGTGAGTGGGGAGGAACCTCTGCGATCGCTATGCAAGAACCATAAAACGGCGACTGGAACCACTCCCGGGGGTTAGCCCGGGAGATACGATGGCGGAGGGCAGATCGCAGAAGGCAGATGGGGTGGTTTCAATCCGCTCCCGGGGGTTAGCCCGGGAGATACAGCGTGGCTGCGAGGCCATGATAGCACAGGCCAAAATCGGGTAAATGCGCGAACCTCAATTTTTTTGCCTGTCGCCGCCCTGGTTGAGACGCGCATTTTGGCCTGAACCCGCATAAACAGTGGCTTCTGGCGATGCGCGAACCCCCCCGGGTTTTCACAACAGCTTGGGGTTCGCGCAAAACGGGGGGAAAGAGGGGGGGGCAATTTATTTTTCATCATCGTAACGAAAATTTTACGGCTGCTGCGGGGGCCGGCGTTTCACCCCCGATGATTCAGGTCATGCCAGTACCCGGATCAGTTCTTCCAGACTGGCCCAGGCGGCGTGGGCTTCTGCTGCCAGCCGTAACCGCAGGCTGTCACGCCGCTGGATCAGTACCGGGATGGCACCGGCGGCGCGGGCAGCGGCAATGCCGGTCGCCGAGTCCTCCAGTACCAGGCAGGCGGTCACGGTAACCCCCAGACGTCTGGCTCCTTCCAGAAACAGGTCGGGGGCCGGTTTACCCCGACTGACCTGGTCACGGGTGACCATTACCCTGAAAGCTCCCGTCAGGCGGGCGTGTTGCAGGCACTCTTCGGCATGGCTCTGATCGCTGTTGGTGGCAAGGGCGTGGGGAATACCGCGCTGGTTGAGATGGTCAAGCAGTGCGGTCAGTCCCGGCATGGGTTGAACCCCGTGTGTCAGCAGATACTCGCGCCAATACTTTTCGGCCGTGCGGTAAAACCGGGCCCGGTCATAATCGGATCCGAGTCGCTGGCTGATGAGCCGTTCCACGTCATCGGCCTGACGTCCGAATAAGTCCTCGCAGATTGATTCATCCAGTAAGTGGCCAAATTCAGCCGCCGCCTGCCGCCAGGCCAGACAATAGGTGCTTTCGGTATCCAGCGAGAGTCCATCCATGTCCAGCAGAACCGCAGCAAAGGGGGGTAATGGGTTGTTCGTCATCATGCCGGGGTATCCCGTCGCCACTGGGTACCGGTGGCATTGTCCTCCAGAATGATGCCCTGTTCCTTCAGCAGAAGCCTGATGCGGTCAGCCTCGCCCCAGTTTTTGCTGCTGCGAGCCGCCAGTCGTTGCTGGATCAGGGTTTCAATGGCCTGGGCGGTCAGGCCGTCATCGGCCTGGCCTTGCAGGAATGCCTCCGGATCGTCCTGCAACAGGCCGATGATGCCGCCCAGTTGGCGCAACCTCGCCGCCAGTCGCCTGGCCTGGGTCGGGTGATCGGCCCGCAGCCGGTTGGCATCGCGGGCCAGGTCGAACAGAACCGACAGGGCCACCGGGGTATTGAAATCATCGTCCAGGGCGGTCTCGAAACGGGTCAGGTAATCGCTGCTGTCGATATCGGTGCCGTCTGCAGACGGCTCGACCAGACCCCGCAGAGCCGTATACAAACGGGTCAGGGCCGCCCGTGCCTCTTCAAGGTTTTCGCTGGAATAATTGAGCGGGCTGCGATAGTGGCTGTTCAGGATGAAAAACCGCACCACCTCCGGGCGACAGGTCTTGAATACTTCCCGCAGGGTGAAAAAATTGCCCAGCGATTTGGACATTTTCTCTTCATTGACCCGGACAAAGCCGTTGTGCATCCACACATTGACAAAGGGCTGTCCGGTGGCTGCCTCGGATTGGGCGATTTCGTTTTCGTGATGGGGAAACTGTAAATCCATGCCGCCGCCGTGAATGTCAAAATGATGGCCGAGGCAGGTGATGGACATGGCTGAACACTCAATGTGCCAGCCGGGACGGCCTGATCCCCAGGGCGATTCCCAGGCCGGTTCACCGGGTTTGGCCCGTTTCCACAGCACAAAATCAAGCGGATCCCGTTTGGCTGTCTCCACGTCCACCCGCTCGCCCGCCCGCAATTCCTCCAGGTTGCGTCCCGACAGCCGTCCGTAGGGTTCAAACCGGCTGACGGCATAAAACACATCGCCGTTATCGCCGACGTAGGCATAGCCCTTGTCGACCAGGGTTGCGATCAGGGCCTGCATCGCCGGAATGGAAGCAGTGGCCCGTGGTTCCTGATCGGGCGGCAATACTCCCAGGGCGGTTTCATCGGCGTGCATGGCATCAATGTAGAAGGCGGTCAGTTCCCCGATATCAATGCCCTGTTCAGCGGCTCTTTTGATTATTTTGTCATCAATGTCGGTGATGTTACGCACATAACTGACCGCATAACCGCGGTGGCGCAGGTAGCGGGCGACCAGGTCGAACACCACCATCACCCGGGCATGGCCCAGATGGCAATAGTCGTAGACTGTCATGCCGCATACGTACAGTTTGATTTTGCCGGGTTCGAGCGGTATCAGGGGTTCCTTGCGGCGTGACAGGGTATTGTGAATCTGCAACACGGTTTGATTCCTCATTATTGCGACGGGTAGGTGAATTCGGCCAGGCGTCCGCGCAGGCGTTCCGGAGTCAGCATCCGGTAAATTTGCCCCATGTCGGGTCCGTCGTGCCGACCGGTGAGGGCCAGCCGTAACGGCATGAACAGGGCTTTGCCCTTGCGTCCGCTGGTGGTTTTGATGCGGGCCATGAAGGCGTCGAAATCGTCCTCGCATGCGGTTGCGGCATCGAGCAGGGCCAGAAAGAAGGGTTCTCCCGCTGCCTGCACCTCGGCCGCCACTGTCGGGGTAAGGTTCCATTCGTCGGTAAACAAGAGTCTGGCCCATTCGTCCGCATCCGCCGGAAAAACGCAGTTGCCACGCACCAGCGTCAGAAAATCGGCCTGGCAAGCGGCGGGAACCAGTGCCCGGCATTCGGGATGCAGCCAGTCCCACAGGGTGGCATCGTCCACCGAGCGTACCGCCTTGTGTTGCCAGTGGTTCAGATGTACCGGGTCAAAACGGGCTGGCGATTTGCTCAGACGGTTGAGATCAAACCCCTGCCGCAAGGCATCAAGGTCGAGGCAGGCGTCGTCCTGGTAGGTCAGTCCCAGCCGGGCCAGCATGTTGACGACGGCTGCGGGGAAATAGCCTTCTTCCCGCAGTTGACGGATGCTGCGACTGCCATTGCGCTTGGACAGGGGGGCTCCGTCATCGCCGAGAATGAGCGAAATATGGGCATAACGCGGAACGGGCAGTTCCAGTGCCGCCAGAATCAACATCTGGCGCGGCGTGTTGGTGAGGTGATCTTCGCCCCGGATCACGTCCGTTACTCCCATCAGGGCGTCGTCAATGGCATTGCAGAAAAAAAAGGCCGGACTGCCGTCGGCCCGCCGGATGATGAAATCGCCCAGGGTGTCGGTCAGGAAGGTCTGTGGTCCCCTGATGGCGTCTTCAAACAGTACGGTCTGGTGTTTGGGTACCCGGAAGCGCAAGGTAGCTGCCAGTCCCTCGGCTTGTCTGCGGGCGACTTCCGTGGCGTCAAGACGGGCGCACGTGCCGTTGTAACGGGGCGGTTGACCGGCGTTGAGCTGGATTTTACGGGCGATTTCCAGTTCGCCCGGGCTGCAAAAGCAGGGATAAGCCCGCTGTTCTGCCTGCAACCGGGCGTAATACCCGGCGTAAATGGCGGAACGTCTGGATTGAAAAAAATCGGCACCGGGCTGGGCCGAGCAAGGCCCCTCGTCCCAGCGCAGACCCAGCCAGGCCAGATCAAACAGCAGGTCACGCACGAATTCCTCCCGGCTGCGTTCGGGGTCAGTGTCTTCAATACGCAACAAAAAACGGCTGCCGTACAGGGCACTGAGCAGGGCGGTACGGGCATTGCCCAGGTGCATCAGTCCGGTCGGACTGGGCGCGAAACGGGTTTTGGTTTGATTCATCAGGGATGGGTGATTGAGGCAAGGGCACCGGGTGCCGGAAAAAAGGGCATTTTATAGGTCAGCAGGGCAGGCTGTCAGCCGTAGAAAGCAGAAGGCGGAGGGCGGAGGGCGGAGGGCGGAGGGCGGAGGGCGGAGCGTTGGCACAACCGGTGCTGACGGCAATTTCCTCCCTTCTCCCTCGCCCCTCAGGTTAAAATTAGCCGACTTCATGCCGATACAGGCATCCACTTGACGATTCCCCGCCCTGTAACCCGCATTCCTCAGTAAAGGAGAGACCGCAATGGCTGTTTACAAATTAACAAATCGCGACGACCGGAAAATGGGCAAAAAATCTGCCGATGTCATGAGTGGCCTCGGTGGCAATGATACCTTGATGGGCATGGACGGTGCCGACAGCCTGTACGGAGGAGAGGGCAATGATTCACTGGATGGCGGAGCCCGCAATGATTACCTGGTGGGTGATGCCGGTGATGATACCCTGCTGGCTGGAACCGGCAACGACAGCCTGGACGGCGGGGAGGGCAGTGATCTGCTGGACGGGGGCGCGGGGGCCGATACCCTGACAGGCAGCGGTGCCGATACCCTTCGGGGAGGCGATGACGACGACGTGTATCGGGTCGTTGGGGAGGCTGTCGTTATTGTGGAATCCGCTACCCGGAAGGGCGGCAATGACCGGGTCGTCAGCGATGTTTCCCTGAACTTGCCGCAGGCGGTCGAAAACCTGACGCTGTCCGGTGAAGAAGCCCTGGACGGAACCGGGAACACCGCGCCCAACCGGATAACCGGCAATGGAGCCGACAACGCACTGTCCGGACTGGACAACAACGACACCCTGATTGGCAATGCCGGTGACGATATCCTGACTGGCGGTAGCGGTGACGATGACCTGGATGGTGGCAGCGGGGTCGATCAGGCCGTTTATGCCGGCAACCGTGCCGATTACCGGGTGAGTTATGAAAGTACCCGTAAAGCCTGGCTGGTACAGGATGACAATCCGCTGGACGGTCTGGACGAAGGCACGGATCTGCTCACCAACATTGAAGCCCTGAGTTTTGCCGACAGTACACTGGATCTCGATACACTGGGGTTGCCGCTGGTGCAGGTCGGCAGCGGCACAATCAGCGAGGGCAATGACGGCACCCAAACCCTGATGCTGGAGGTCGGGCTGTCGGCCAAAGCCAAGGTAGCGGTCAGCGTGGATTATTTCACCCGCGACGGTACTGCCACCGCCGGAGCCGACTATTTGGCGGCACGGGGAACCCTGACCTTCAAGCCTGGCGAAACCCGTCAGGACATCAGCCTTACCATTCTGGGTGATAACCGGGTGGAGACCGACGAAACCATCCATATTGATCTGGCCAATCCGGTCAGGGTCAACCTGGAAACGGGCAGTACGGCTCTGGCAACCCTTCAGGACGATGATGCCCTGAGTCTCGCCATTGAGGCTGACAAAACCCTGCTCAAGGCCGGTGATACCACCCGCGTCCGCTTCTCCTTCAGCGACCTGCCCCAGGGCTTTGCCCAAAGCGATGTCACGGTAACCGGGGCAATCCTGGGGCCTTTGACCGTGGATGCAACCGGGCTGGTTTATACGGGTACTCTGACTCCTGAACCCGACCGCAACGCCTTCACCGCTACCCTGCTGGTGGCAACGGGTCAGTATCAGAATGCCCTGGGTAAACCCGGACCACAGGCCACGCTCAAACTGGCGGCGGATACGGCCCACCCGGCACTGGACATTTCCCTCGACAAAACCGGCTTTATACCGGGAGATACGGCAGTGGCCACCTTCAGGTTTTCCGAAGCCCCGCTCGGGTTTGCCAACAACGACATCGTAATCAGCGGCGGTACCCTGGGAGCCTTGCGGGTCGATGACAGCCGAACCGTGTATACGGCGATTTTCACCCCAACCCCCAATCTGGCCAGCCAGCCCGGACGCATCAGTGTACCGGGTCGGGGCTGGAGCGATGCAGCAGGCAACCCGGGCAGCGATGCCAACCCGGTTGATCTGGTAATCAACACCCTGATGCCGGAAGTCTCGATCAAGGATGTGACGCTGATGGAGGGAAGTTCGGGTACGACTGAAGCCCGTTTGGGCGTCACCTTGTCGAGCACTTCATCCCTGACCGTCAGTGTGGATTATGTTACCCGGGACGTAACCGCAAAGGCCGGTACCGACTATACCCGCAGCAGTGGCACCATCACCTTTGAACCGGGACAAACCCTGCAAACCGTGACCATTCCGGTGCTGGCGGATCGGGTGGTGGAAGACGATGAAGCGTTTGACGTGATTCTGAGCCGTCCTGTCCGTGCCCTCATCAGCCGAACCGAAGGCAGTGGAACCGTCACCCTCGGCAATGATGATGCGGTAACCACCTTCAAACTGGATGCGGCCATGCCCTCCCGGGTCACTGAGGGCAATACCGTATCGTTCAGGGTCGTAGCCAGTGCCCCTGTCCTGCAGGATACCCTGCTGAATTATGCGGTATCAGGGACTGGGCTACCCGGAATGGCCGGTGTCGCCTCAGGTTTTGATTATGCCCCGTCCGGTGGGCGACTGACTCTGGCAGAAGGAGCCACCTCCGCCAGTTTTGACATCCGTTTCAGCGACGACGGTATGGTCGAGGAACCGGAAGGTATCAAACTGGTATTGCTTGACAATGATGGCAGCCTGAACCCTCTGGATACCCGCACCCTGATACTGCAGGACGCGCCGGTCAAACCGCTGCTGACCCTGGACAGCGACAGAACCGGCTTCAAGGCGGGCGAGAGTGCCACCGTCCGGTTTTCCTTCAATACCGTTCCGGTGGGATTTGCCGCTGCTGATGTCAGCCTGACCGGTGGACGTCTGACCCGGCTGATTGCCGATGACACGGGGCTGACCTATACCGCTACGTTTATTCCGCTGGAAACCAATAACAACTGGAGCGGAAGCATCAGTGTCAAGGACGGAAGTTATACCGATCGCGGCGGGGTTGCCGGGGCCGTTGCCAATACCCTCAGTGTTAGCGGAGATACCCTGGCACCTGCGGTCGTGCTGACGGCAGATAAAACCGTGCTGCGTCAGGGCGATACGGCAGCCCTGACCTTTGGCTTCAGCGAAGTCCCGGCTGATTTTACCCTGGAAGACCTTCAACTCAAGGGAGGAACCCTCACTGATTTCAGGGCCGATGGCAGCGATGCCAAACTGTATCGGGCCGTGTTTGTCCCGGCACCAGGAAATGCATTTACCGGCTCGGTCGGCCTTATCAATAAAAGTTATACGGATGCTGCAGGCAATCCCGGCAGTGTGGGTACGTCGGTCAGTTTCAGTGGCGATACCAGAAATCCGGTTGTCACGATCAGCAGCAACAAAACCGGATTCAAGGCTGGCGATACCGCAATCGTCTCCTTCAAATTTGACGAGATACCGCTCCGGTTTGAGCAAACCGATATACAGGTTGCGGCAGGAACGCTGAGTGAGCTGGAAGTGGATGGCAGCGACGGCACCCTGTACCGGGCGAAGTTTACGCCGCTACCTGATGTCAACGGGTTGAATGGCAGTATTACCGTCGAGGAAAACAGCTTCAATGATGCGGCTGGCAACCTGGGCAAGGCGGCCAACAAACTGGCCATTAGCGGAGATACCCTGGCTCCAACCCTGTCAATTACCAGTGACAAGACCGGCTTCAAGGCCGGTGACAGCACGACCCTGACGTTCACCTTCAGCGAACCGGTCACCGGATTTGGCAAAAATGCCATTGAGGTAACCGGCGGTGTTCTGGGGGAACTGGTCACGGCCAACAGCACAACCTACACGGCCACCTTTACCCCCACCGCCAATACTGATCTGGTCAACGCAGGCGTCACCGTGACCGGTGACCGTTACCGGGATCTGGCGGGTAATAGCGGGCTTATCAGCGGTGCCGATACCAAAACCGGCAATCCGCTGGTTATCAGTGGCGATACCAAACCACCGGGCGTGGAAATCCGCAGCGACAAAATCAGCCTGAAATCAAGCGATACCGCCACCCTGAGCGTACGCTTTTCCGAGCCAGTGACAGGGTTTGAGGGGGGTGATATCCAGTTTGCTGATGGAATCATCAGTAAACTCACCCGGGACGAAACAGACGCAACGCTATACCAGGCCACCCTGACTCCAAAGACTTCGATTACCAACCTCAATTCGGTACTCACAATCAGCCCCGGCAGTTACCGCGATGTGGCCCTGAATGAAGGCATGGGTGCCACCCTTGCAGTGAGCGTGGACACCCGGGGACCTGATTTGCTGGTGACCAGCGACAAGGCCTCACTCAAGCCCGGCGATACCGCGACAGTGACCTTTACCTTCTCCGAGCAACCGGTGGGCTTCGGCCAGGACGATATTACCCTGGAGGGCGGTGTTCTGACCGGGAATCTGTCACCCTATACGGTCGACAAGGATCGCTACGTGACCCGTATTGAGTTCGTTCCGGACGCCACGGATGGATTGAAGGCCTCGGTCAGTGTAGCAGCCAACAGTTATACCGATCTGTTGGGTAACAGCGGCCCGGCCAGTAATAGACTCACCATGCAGGGCGATACCCGCCAGCCCACCCTGACCATCAGCAGTGACAGGGCGATGGTAAAGTCCGGAGAAACCGCCAAACTGACTTTTACCTTCAGTGAAATCATAACCGGCTTTACCCTGGCCGATATTGGCAATAATCCGGAGATGGCAACCATTACTGGCCTGGCGGCTGATACCAGCAACAAAGTCTATACCGCTACCTACAGCCCAAACCCCGGCCGTGACCGGGGTAATGACCTCATCCGGGTAGCAGCCAGCGGCTATGGCGATGTACTGGGCAATCCGGGGTTGACGGATAGCCTTTATACCCAGGGAGTGGATACCCGTGCCCCTTCGGTGGTTATCAGCAGTGATACCTTTTTCAGTGTCACCGGTACCACGACGGCCACGGTCACGTTCAATTTTGATGAAACGCCCCGGGATTTCGCTCTGGCCGATATCAACGTATCGGGTGGCAGCCTGACCGCACTGGTGCCACTGGGGGCCGCTGACAGTCGGGTGTGGGCTGCGGTGTTTACCCCGCTAACTGCGGGAACCGACAAGGTCAGCGTGCGTTCGGTCGGGATCGCGGCCGGCAGTTATACCGACGCGGTCGGCAACCCCGGAAACTCTGCCAGCCTGCAAGCTGCCAGCGTCAGCATCAAAAGCAACCAGACCAGCCTTAAACAGGGAGAAACCGCCACCCTGACCTTTACCTTCAGTGACGTGGTTAAATCCTTCAGCAACAGTCAGGTAACCGTGACCGGTGGCAGCCTGGGAGAACTCAAGCGCGATACCGGTGGAAAAATCTACTCGGGTGTATTCACGCCGGAGAGCAAAAATGGCTATAGCGGTACCGTTTCAGTCGCTGCCAACAGTTATTCCGACGTGGCCGGTAATTCGGGCAGCCTGAGTAATGAACTGGCTTTGACCGGCGATACCCTGGCACCCGCCGTTACGATACAAAGTGATAAAACCTCACTCAAAAGCGGCGAGACCGCCAGTCTGACCTTCAGCTTCAGCGAGCCGGTAACCGGGTTTGCCCTGGAGGACGTGACCGTGTCCGGCGGGACATTGGCCAACCTGGTAGCCAATGCCGACAAGTCCGGTTATACCGCGACCCTGACGCCACTGGCCGGCAAGGATACCTTTGCCATCACGGCTGCCGTCACGGCGGGGAGCTATCTTGATGTGATTGGCAACCGGGGAATGGCCGGGAACCTGCCCGCCTTCACGGTCGATACCCTGGGCCCCTCCCTGCTGACCCACAGCATCAGGGATGGCAACCTGATACTGAATTTCAGCGAATCAGTACAGGCCCTGTATTCAGAGGGCGGCATTCCCGGCAAAATTACCCCAACCCTGACCGCCACGTCCCAGGGGGCTGCCAGGGTCATTCCCCGGTTCAGTTTCAGCGAAGCCACCGTTACCGTCATCCCGTCGCCACAATCTGCTTACTGGAGCAGCGGAGAAAAATATACCCTGACATTTCCCGCCAATTCCCTGTCTGACCGCAGCGGCAATCCCAATACAACGCAGTTTGAGAGTGCCTTCATGATGCCGGACGATACCACGCCGCCCCTGTTGCGGGTGGATCAGGCCATCCCGGGGGATGATGCCACCGATGTCAAAATTGATTTCAGCCTGCTCAAGCCGACCGAGTCGGGGTATAACGCCCTGCGTCTGGTATTTAATGAACCGGTGAGGAATGCTGCAACCTCGCAGACGCCCGGCCATTTCATCAGCATCCAGAATACCGATGATGCCAGCGACAACCGCACCATTCCGCTGCACGATACCGATCAAATCACGTTTGAGGGAAACACCCTCATCATCAAGCCAAAATCCCCGCTGCGTGGATCCAGCCACTATTATCTCTGGATTGATTACGGCATGCTGGAGGATTATGGCAGTGCTACCGTTGGCAGCGGCAACAAGTTTCGCGGGATTACCGATCCCGGTCTGCTCAATTTTAGTACCTGGGATAATGTACCACCGTCACTGCTCAGTACCGTCCCGGTCAATAATGACCGTCAGGTACTGGTCGACAGCCTGTTTGTAGTGAATTTCAGCGAACCGGTCAAACCCGGCAGCGGCGGCCTGATCTCGCTGGTCAACACCCGGACACCCGGCAAAACCGTCAATATTGATATCCGTGATACCTCGCAGGTAACCATCAGCGGCAACCGCCTCAGCCTCAATCCGGTCGATAACCTGGCAGGCAACTCGGCTTATTACATGACGATTAGTCCCGGTGCCCTGCTTGATCTCAAGGACAATCCCTATCCCGGTATCAGCGATTCCGGTGTTTTTGATTTCACTACCCTGGAAAATACCCTCAAACTGTTGGGCAGCACCCCGTTCAATGGTTCGACCGAGGTCGGCATCAACAGCGTGATCGAACTGGTGTTTACCCTGACGGTGCAGCCGGGGGCGGGCAGTATCATTCTGGCCAGCACTCAGGATACCCGCACCCTGAGCGTAGCGGATGCTTCGCAGGTTCGTTTCAGCGGCAATACCGTAACCATCAACCCGAACGGACTCAAGGAAGGAACCACCTATTCGCTACAGATCGCAACCGGCGTGATTCGTGACTTGCAGGGTGGTGAATATCAGGGCATCGGAAGCGGTCAGCCGGTCGTGTTTACTACCCTCAATTATCCGCCGTCCGTATCGAGTTTCAGCCTCGATGCTGCAGGCAATCGTCTGAACCTTGGCTTCAGTGAGACCATCACCGGTACCGGCAGCTTTGTGTTGAACAACCTGAGTACCGGTTCCAGTGCCGTTACCTATCCGGCCACTGGATTTACCGATGTGGAATCGGTTTCGATTGATGCCGGTGCGCTGACGCCCGGCTCCCAGTATCTGCTGGATATTCCGGCCAGCAGTTTCAGGGATCGCAATCAAAAACCTAATCTGTATGGCTACAGCTTCGGTTTTACCAGGGCGGATACCACTCCACCGACCGCATCTCCGGGTTTACTGATGACTTTCGGTATGGCGGAGGATGATCTGGTTATTCAGTTTGACGAACCGGTTCAGCCAGCCAGTGCCAGTGCCACCGTAACCCTGGGTTCTTCCCCGCTGCCACTTCAGGCCAACTGGTTCAGCGGCAGTATGCTGAGAATCCCCCTGACCGGCTGGTCTGGCAGCCTTTCGCCCGGTGCAACGTACAGCCTCTCCATCGCGGCCGGTGCGATCACGGACGTGTCCGGTAATGCCATCGGCACCGCCGTTTCGCCGTCATTCAGCCTGGTGGATAACGCGCTGCCTGCCCCCGGTGCTGCTGCCCCCACGTCCAATAGCGACACCTTGTACAAGGGCGGTTCCACAGCCGACAGCCTGGATGGATTGGCAGGTGACGATTTGATCTACGGCGGGGTCGGCAATGACACCCTGCTGGGTGGAGCGGATAATGATTGGCTGTATGGTGGAGCCGACCGCGACAGCGTAAGCGGCGGAGCGGGCAATGACCCGCTTTACGGTGAATTCCACCGCGATACCCTCAGTGGCGGTGACGGTGCCGATACCCTGCTGGGTGGCGAGGACGATGATGCGCTCTATGGCGATGCCGGTGATGACACCCTGAACGGCGGCCGGGGCAAGGATACCCTGAACGGCGGCAGCGGCAATGACGTGCTGGTAGCGGGCTCGTTTTACGGCTCGGTTGACAACAACCAGCGTGAGTACCTGTTTGGCGGAACCGGCAATGACCTGCTGCTTGGCAGCGATTACAGTGATTTTCTGTCCGGCGATGACGGTGCCGACACCCTGGAAGGCGGCAGTGGCAACGATAACCTGGCGGGCGGCACTGGCAATGATCGTTTGCTGGGCGGCAGCGGACTCGACACCCTGGACGGAGGCGAGGGTGAGGATAGCCTGATGGGCGGTGCGGGGGACGATGCCCTCTACGGCAGTCTCGGCCACGATCTGCTGCTGGGTGACAGCGGCAATGACACGCTGACCGGCGGTCGCGGCAACGACTGGCTGGCAGGCGGTGATGGCGATGACGTCTTCAATGAAGACTATGGCCGTAACTGGATTGATGCCGGAGCCGGTAACGATCTGATCCGCATCGGTGCCTACCTGCCGACCGTCTCCAGCGAGGTCTACAACAGCGATGCCCTGGCCGATACTGATCGCACCACGGTAGCCGGCCGTGGTGGTCAGGATACCTATGTCCTGTACGGCTACGGTGTACAGTTGATGGTCACTGACTTCAGCGTCAGTGGCAGCGAACCGGATCGGCTGAACCTGGCTTTTCTGCTATCCAACAGCACCGGCTACAGCACGGGCAATCCGTTCGGCGGTCAGGGCTATTTACGCCTGCGGCAGGAGGGTAGCATGACCCTGCTGGAATGGGATCGGGACGGTACGGGCAGTCATTTTCTCTGGAAGGTTCAGGCGGTGCTGATGAATGTCACGGCGACCACGCTAACCCGAAATAACCTCCTGCCACAGTACCCTCCGGACGGCAGTGCCGAGGGAGTCAGCCTGGCCGGAACAACTGCCGCAGACACCCTGACCGGAGCCGCTGTCAACGACACGCTGTTCGGGGGAAGCGGGGGTGATGTGCTAAGTGGCCTGGAGGGCGACGATTCTCTCAGCGGTGGCGAGGACAACGACAGCCTGAACGGTGGTATGGGCCATGATACCCTGCGGGGTGAATCCGGCCACGACACGCTGGATGGCGGCTATGGCAGCAATTCGATTGAGGGCGGCGAGGGCGATGACCTGATCCGGATTGGCCCGGATGACCCGGCGGCCAGCGGCGGTTACCGGGCCTATGGGTTGGCCGATGTGAGTAGCCTGAGCGGTGGCGCGGGTCAGGACGTGTATCAGCCCTATGGTTACGGTGCCCAGGCCCTCATCAATGATTTTTCCCTGAACGACCCGGACAAACTGGACATCAGCATGCTCCTGTCCCGCAGCAGCAATTACAGCGGCGGCGATGCGTTCGGCAGTTCCGGTTATCTGCGCCTGCGCCTGGACGGAGCCGATACGCTGCTTGATTGGGACCGGGACGGGGCCGCCGCTGCCGGGTATGGCTGGCAAACCCAGTTGCGGCTGAAGAACATCACGGTGGCACCGACCGCTCTGGCCACGTTCAAGGCAAATTCGGTCTTGCCTGCCATTCCGGTGGCGGCCATTACCTCGGGTGCGGTCGGCAGTTTGCTCAACGACACACTGGGTTCGTCAGCGGCCACTGCCGCCCAAACCCTGTACGGCTACTGGGGTAATGATACCCTGAGCGGCGGTAGCGGCGATGATGTGCTGGTGGCCGGGCCTGGGGCCGACAGCCTGAACGGCGGCGGTGGCAATGATGATTTCATGCTGGCGGGCGAGCTGGACAGCCGGGATACCATTATCGGAGGCACTGGCAGCAGCGACCGCCTGATCACCGAACTTGCGGGCAGCGGCTCCCTGACCGCTACCGCTTTCAGCAACGTCAGCACGGTAGAAACCTGGGTGTACAAGGGGGCTGGAACCGCCAGTCTCAACCGCAACCCCGGCTTCAGCACGATTGACCTGAGCGATGCAGGGGCACAGGCACTCACCCTGGCCTCGGGTTTCATCAACGCATCAACAACCACACCCACCATCCTCCAGATGGGCAAGGCCGATCAATTCATCAATTCGGCCCACGTCAACACCGATATCAGGGTCGCCACGCTGGCTGATCTGGCGGCGGCAACCCTCACGGGCGGAAACGGAGTCGATAACCTCACGGTTGCCGGGGGCGGTTCGGCGTTGTTAAGCGGCCTGAGCGGGCTGGAAAAAATCACCCTTACCAATCCGGCATCTGCAGGCAGCACCACCCTGACTACCGTCAACACCAATGTGGCGGCTGACCAAACCCTGACCATCGACGCCAGCGGCCTGGCAGCCGGTTCCTCCTTTATTTTCAATGGCACCGGCGAAACCACCACCGATACCAGCGGTTCCGGTGGCCTGACGGCCGTCAGTCCGATCAATACCCTGATCGGCGCATTCAGCGTACTGGGCGGGGCTGGCAATGATGAACTCATTGGGGGAGAAGGCAACGATACGCTGCGGGGTAACGCCGGAGCCGATACCCTGACGGGGGGGCTTGGCAATGACACCTTTATCCTGGCCGGTAATGACACGGTACAGGATTTCAGCGGTTCATCCGATTTCGTTGATCTGGGCCAGTCACTGCTGGCTTCTGCCGATGTGATTCGCTTCAACAATGTGCGGGATGGATTAAATCTGGCCTCGGTTACCAGCGGTGCCGGTTTTCGGGTAAGCGTGGCCTCCGGTCAGGCCGGAAGCATTACCGGCGGAAGCGGCCACGACAGCCTCACTGGAGCCAATGGAGCCGATACCCTCGTCGCCGGTGGCGGGGCCGATCTGATCAACAGCGGCAGCGGCCAGGATACGGTAGATTTGACCGAAATAACGCCGGCTGCGGACACTGTGGTGTTGGCCGGGCCGTTCACCGCCGGTAACCTGAACGCGCTCACCCTGAGTGGCTTCGATACCACTCTTGATACCCTTGACATCGGGTTTGCCCTCAGGCATGGCACCACCATACTCGCTGCCGGAACCGGAACCACGAACACCCTCTCAGCCAGTCCCCCCGAAACGGTGACCGATAACGGTTCTCCGAGCAGTGCCAACACCGGCCTGCTCTTCCTGCTGAGCGGTGCCAGTGACCAACTGGCCGCATCGACCACCATCGACACGGCCATCGCCAATGCCGTTACCGCATTGACTTCATCGACCGATTTCGCCGCCAGCGGGGTCGCCACGGGCGACAGCCTGGTACTGGTCATGGACGATGCAACCCGTGCCTTTGTTTTTCACTACCTGGCCGATGCCAATGCCACCGCGACTACAGCGGCTGACCTCGAACTCATCGGCATCGTCAACGGCATCAGTGATGCCGGTGGTTTTGCTATGGGTGATTTTGTCTAGGGTGGGTTCAGGTGAGTGCGGCAGGTTCCGCCCTGTTGCCGAGATTCCGCACGCTTGGTGCTTCAGGTTAT
>CAIVXW010000115.1 GCA_903910005.1 uncultured Methylococcaceae bacterium | reverse complement strand
TCCCGGCATACCACCCGCTATTCACCACCTGGCATTCACCCTGTCCTTAACCCGAACTGACGTTAACATAACGATGACAGCACCAAACTCTCCCCCTGTGGTAGAAATGAACCGGGTCGGTCAGTTTGATCCCGCCTGTCTTGCCCGTCACCTGTTGAACAGTTTTGATCAGGAGGCTTTTTTCATTGCCGATGTTTCGGATACGGTAATTTACTGGAGTGAGGGGGCGGTTGTCCGAACAGGCATGGCCTCCGCAAGCGCGATTGGCAAACCGCTGGCTGAATGTCGGGCGTTGCTGGAAAACGGTTCTCCCGCGATGAAACACCAGTCGTTTACCTGGTACGATCAGCACGGACTCCCGCAGGGACGGCTGGATCGTTGGGTTTCAGTTGACACCGCCCCCATCCACGATCACGGTCTGCCCGGGGTTTCTCCGCACAAGGTGGAGACTTTTCATGGCATCATCACCTGTGATCTGGCCATGAAGCAGGCCCTCCAGATCATACGAAATGTTGCCGAAACTGAAACGACGGTCTTGATCCGGGGAGAATCGGGAACCGGCAAGGAATTGATCGCCAAGGCCATTCACCGCGAAAGCCATCGCGCAAATGCGTCGTTTCTGGCCATCAATTGTGCGGCACTCAGCCCCCATTTGCTGGAAAGTGAATTGTTTGGCCATGTCAAAGGGGCGTTCACCGGTGCCATCAAGGAGCATCATGGCCTGTTCAAACGGGCCGACGGGGGCACCCTGTTTCTGGATGAGGTGGCTGAATTGCCGTTTGAGCTTCAGGCCAAATTGCTGAGGGTATTGCAGGAACGAACCTTCACGCCTGTGGGCGGCGATCATTCCATCCAGGTTGATGTCAGAATCGTCGCAGCGACTCACCGCTCGCTGCGGGAAGAGGTCAAGGCCGGGCGTTTCCGGGAAGACCTGATGTACCGGCTCAGGGTGGTTCCGGTTTTTCTGCCCGCCCTGCGGGAGCGGCGTCAGGACGTCAGCCTGCTGTTGTCTCACTTCATTGAACGCCACAATGCCAGGGGAGGGCGTTGCATTGACGCTGTCGAACCGCAGGCACTCAAACGGCTGCTGGACTACCCCTGGCCCGGAAACGTCAGGGAATTGCAGAATGTGGTTGAGTATGCGTTTGCCGTGGGGCGGGAGCATTGTCTCACCCTGTCCAATCTGCCACCGGAATTTCGTGAGGTTTCCCCACCTGTCCGGCCCGCTTCGCAAAAACCGCTTGACCGGGCTGAATCAATCCGGGATGCCTTGCAGTTGTGCGGCGGGCGGGTTGATGAAGCCGCCCGAATGCTGGGGATGAGTCGGGCGACCTTCTGGCGACACCGCAAACGACTGGGATTGTAGCCCGAATATTCATGGGTCAGACGTACCCGAATGGCCGTACCAAATTTGAAAACTTAGCAAATACGAGGTTTTATCATGTCAGTGAGCAGCGATCAGATCATGCAGCAATTGTCCACCCTGATTGATCCACATACCGGGCTGGATCTGGTTACAGGCAAACAGATCAGGAACATCAGCCAGGAGGGCAATACCATCAGGATTCAGGTGGTACTGGGGTATCCGGCCGCAGGTTACCACGCCGCACTCGGGCAAAAAATCAGCGAGCATCTGGCGGCTGAAGCAGGTTTGAACAACATTCGGGTCGACATCGAGACAGCGATTGTTTCGCACGCCATTCAGAAAAACCTCAAACCGTTACCCGGCGTCAAGAACATTATCGCCGTGGCGTCCGGCAAGGGAGGGGTTGGAAAATCGACCACAGCCGTTAATCTGGCGTTGGCCCTGAGTGCCGATGGAGCCCGTACCGGCTTGCTGGACGCTGACATTTACGGCCCCAGCCAGCCCTTGATGCTGGGTATCACCGCCAAACCTGACAGCGACGGTAAACGTCTCCATCCGGTGATGGCTCACGGCCTGCAATCCATGTCGATCGGCTATCTGGTTGATGAAGAGGCTCCCATGATCTGGCGGGGTCCCATGGTAACAGGGGCGTTGCAGCAACTTCTCAAGGATACCTGCTGGGATCAGCTTGATTATCTGGTCATGGATTTGCCACCCGGTACCGGTGACATACAACTAACCCTGGCCCAGCAAATTCCGGTCTCCGGTGCTGTTATCGTGACAACACCTCAGGATATTGCACTGCTGGACGCCAGACGGGGACTCAAAATGTTCGAGAAAGTTAACATCCCGGTATTGGGTATCGTGGAGAACATGAGCCTGCATATCTGTTCCCGTTGCGGACACCTCGAACCCATTTTCGGCGAAGGAGGAGGGCAGCGCATGGCAGAACAATGCGGCGTCCCTCTATTGGGAGCCCTGCCACTGGACATCAGCATTCGCCTGAATGCAGACAGCGGCAAACCCTCGGTGGTTGCCGAACCGGACGGCGAAGTGGCGCAAAGCTATTTCCGGATTGCCCGCGCCATGTCGGCCCGGCTGGCGCAACAAGCCCGCGACTACAGTCACCGCTTCCCGGCCATCAGCGTAGTCAATGACTGAGGCAGCAAGGCAACTATACATCAGGCAAACAGAAACTGATTCAGTGCCTCAAGCCAGCTCCGGGCGTAGCGGGCTTCGGCCCGGCGATCCCCGTTGATCGGCGTCTGTCCGGATGCGGTGACAATCCACTGGTTTTCCCGCGCTGAATATTCATAAAGGCCAGTCAGGGAAATGGCTTCATCCGGACATACCAGGCTGTAACAGTGATTGATGAGGGCGGGGGGAGAGGGTTCATTGCCCTGCAGTAAATCCATTACGGCAGCCGCACAGTTAGCGGCCTGCGACTGGCCGACAAACGCCGATTTGGGCATGGGAGAAGCACTGCAGGCATCGCCTATCACATGAACATTCGGAATGCGGGTGGATTCAAAAGTCAGCGGGTTGACCGGACACCAGCCCGATTCATCTGTCAGTTCCATCCAGGAAGCAATCCGGCCAGCCTTTTGCGGCGGGATAATGTTGAGAACGTCCGCCCTGTGGCTGCCGAATTCGGTATGAACCGTCAGTTTTTCAGCATCAATGCGTTCCAGATTGCCGTCCTTCTCCAGGGATACCCACTCAATCAGGCCGGGGTAATGTTCTTTCCAGGCGGCCTCAAACAGGGCTTGCTTGGGAAACTGGCTCTTGGCGTCGAGTATGACGATCTTCGAGCGCGGCTTGTAGCGTTTCAGGAAATGGGCAATCAGTGAGGCCCGCTCGTAAGGCCCTGGCGGACACCGGTAAGGATTGCCCGGTACCGTGATGATGACCACCCCACCATTGGGCATGGAACGCAACTGCCGTCTCAGCAGCAACGTCTGCAACCCCGCTTTCCACGCGTGAGGAATAATCCGACTGGTTGCCTCATCGTATCCTTCCACCGCCTTCCAGCGAAAATCAACGCCCGGAGCTACAATCAGGCGATCGTAGGGCAAGGCGGTTCGGGTATTCAGCAACACCTGGCGTCCCTGTGGATTCAGGCCCACTGCCTCGGCCCGAATGCGTTCAACGCCGTGTACCGAACCCGTTGCCGGATAATCGTGGCGCAGTTCCCTGAATTTGCGCAAATCACTGATGACCTCATTGGAGCCTGGACACATCAGATGATAGGCATTCGGTTCAACCAGCTTGATGTTTGGCAGGGCAGACAGCCGAGCCAGATAGCGGGCAACAGCCAACCCGGCAATCCCCCCTCCGACCACCACGATCCTGCCATTTTTGACGGAGCGGCTGGCCAGGGATCGGTGACTGCCGGCACAGGCAGACAGCCCAAACCCTGTCAGTGCCAGCAGAAAGTCCCTTCGGGTCAGCGGAATCATCGCGATCCCCCCCGCCCCGCAAAGAACCGCGCCAGATTGACAAAATCCACATCCTGATAACCCTTGGCAATACGATTCATGACCGTGGAGGGTGATCGATCTGAGCGAAAATCATTCATTTTTTGCACAAACAGTGACTCGCTCAACCCGGATATTCCGGGTATTTCTCCGGAACCCCGTCCCCTGTCACCGTGACAGGCCTCACAGGCAGAGGCAATTCTTGCTGCATCCGG
Source organism: uncultured Methylococcaceae bacterium (assembly GCA_903910005.1). GTDB lineage: Bacteria > Pseudomonadota > Gammaproteobacteria > Methylococcales > Methylococcaceae > CAIVXW01. Next base: position 368 of record CAIVXW010000115.1, on the reverse strand, counting down.
TCTGGCTGATGCCGGTTTGGCGAAGACGGGTGATATGGTTGTGAACAAGAGCGCGCAGCAGACAAATGCTGAAGTGCGTGACCTGATCGTGAAATTCATGGGCATCAAATGAGTAAAAATTATTCAGAACCTAAGGGAAATCCATCAGGTTTAAAATACTGCAAATATCCACACAAGGCGAACAAAAAATATGACGGGCAAATGAAATTGACAGCCCGTCATTCCTTGACAAGAGAGGTCGGAGTGATAGACTGCGCACCACTCGAAGGAGAGGGTTCCCTGGGTTCCTTGTGGAGGCAGGGAGGTTCATGAAAGAACCGACGCTGAAAGGTGTGTCAAGGCGCACCGAACATCATCAATGACTAAAT
>CAIVXW010000114.1 GCA_903910005.1 uncultured Methylococcaceae bacterium | reverse complement strand
GCCGCCAGGCGCATGATCCACTCCACGATCCACTCACGGCGATGGTCAAAACAACGGCCACTGTGGGCATCATGGCCGCACAAAAAGGCTCGCCGAACACAACGGGACACCACGTGATACCAGGGCGTATCCGACAGGGAAATCAGGGAAGAACGCGGACGGGTCATGAGAGTGTTCCTTGTGTGGGGGGGATGGGGCCAGGGATAGCTTTTGGGCTCTGAAAGGTCAAAACAAAGGTCGCCGTAGAGAACTGATCCAAAGGGGTATCATAAGCCATCAAACCGCCACGTGGTGTTCTGACTCACCCCTCATTCACTCGAGATATACTCATGAATCGCTGTTTACCCCGTTTGCTGTTGCTGCTGTGTCCCGGTCTGGTTTGGGCCGACGGGCCGTTTGTCACCGCGTCCGAAACCCTGCTGCAACGGCTTGAGCTGGAGCCGGTTCGCGCCATGCAAATTGCCGAAACCCTGCGGTTACCGGGGCGGGTGGCCCTGGATGAACACCGGGTCGCCCGCATCGGGCCGGGTGTCACGGGCCGGGTTACCCGGGTTCTGGCGTTTATCGGTGAGTCCGTCAAAAAAGGCGATGCGCTGGCTCTCATCAACAGTGCCGAGCTGGGCAAGGCCCAGGAGGATTACCTCAAGTCCAGAACCCAGACCAACCTGCAACGCCTCAATGTGGGACGGGCCAGACGTCTGCTGGAAGCCGGGATCATCAGTGAGGCCATTTACCGTGAACGGGAAAGCATGCTGGAGGAGCGGGAGGTGGAGTTGCGGGCCGGTGCCGATCAGCTTCGGGTTCTGGGCATGAGTGAGTCGGCCCTGGCCCGGCTCAACAGCAGCGGTCAGATTCATTCGGAAGCACCGGTCACGGCCACCCTGACCGGCACGCTGATCGAGCGGCATATTTCCATCGGCCAGAACACCCAACCCAGCGACGACCTGTTTACCGTGGCTGATCTGTCCCATGTCTGGGTGGTGGCGGAGGTTCCGGAACAGCAGGTGCAACAGGTCAATCCCGGCGAAATGGCAGAGGTCAGGATTCCGGCCCTGGGGGATTCGGCCATTCATGGCCCGATCATTTACGTTGCCAGCGTTGTCAATGCCGCCACCCGCACCGTGACGGTTCGCATGACCCTGGACAATCCGGCCGGTCGGCTCAAACCGGAAATGCTGGCCACCCTGGTGATCACCCATCCGCCGCAGCAGAGTCTGGTAGTACCTGTCCGGGCGGTTATTCGGCAGGATGAGCGGGATCATGTGTTTGTGCGGAGGGAGCCGCAACGGTTTGAACTGATACCGGTAACGCTGGGGGCAAGCCAGGGGGATTACCGGGTGGTGATGGCCGGTCTTGATGAGGGAGAGGTGATTGTGGCCGAGGGAGCCTTTCACCTCAACAACGAACGTATCCGCCGGGAACTGGAGTAAGTCATGGTTGCAGCACTGATTCGTCTCGCCATCCGTGAGCGTCTGATCGTTGCGGGCTTGACCCTGGGGCTGGTGATACTGGGCATGATTGCGATGTCGCACCTTTCGGTTGACGCCTTTCCCGATGTAACCAACGTACAGGTGCAGGTCGCTGCCGAGTTGCCGGGTGGTTCGCCTGAGGAGGTGGAGCGGTTTGTCACCGTCCCGCTGGAGCGGGCCATGACCGGCCTGCCCGGACTGGCTGAAATGCGATCAATAAATCGCAATGCCCTGTCACAAATCAACCTGGTATTCACTGACGACACCGATGTCTATTTTGCCCGGCAATTGGTGCTGGAGCGATTGATTGAGGCCGGTGCCGAACTGCCCGCAGGCGTGACCCCGATACTCGGGCCGGTTTCGTCCGGTCTGGGTGAGGTGTACCAGTACACGCTGGAACGGGCCGATGACGGCACCCGCGCACTGGCTGTCGCTGAACTCACTGAACGCCGCACGGTGCAGGACTGGGTGCTGCGTCCGCTGTTGCGGGGCATACCCGGTGTCGCCGATGTAACTTCCATCGGTGGTTTTGAGCGGGAGTACCAGATACTGGCGGATCCTGACCGACTGCGCCACTACGGCCTGACCCTCAGGGAAGTCTACACCGCCCTGGCACTCAACAACGCCAACAGTGGCGGCGGCAAATTGCCCCGCTACGCCGAACAATACCTGATTCGGGGAACCGGTCTTATTGAAACGGTTGCGGATATCGGCAACATCGTGCTGCGGGAAAGCGACGGCACGCCGGTGTTCATCCGCGATGTGGCGCAGGTACGCATTGATCACGCCGCACGTTCGGGGGCGGTCATCACCAATGGTCAGACCGAGGCGGTAGGCGGCATCGTGGTGATGATCCGGGGTGGTAACGCCAAGCAGGTGGTCAGCCTGATCCAGCAGCGGGTGGCCGACATCAATGCCCAGGGTCTGTTACCGGATGGCCTCAAAATAGTGCCTTACCATGATCGCAGCCAGTTGGTGGATGCCGCCATTCATACGGTCAGCAAGGTGCTGATTGAAGGCATTGGCCTGGTGATTCTGGTCTTGCTGCTCTATCTGGGGGATATTCGCTCCAGCCTGATTGTCGTGGCCACCCTGGTGGTCGCCCCCCTGACGACATTCATTGTCATGAATCAGGTCGGCCTCTCAGCCAACCTGATGTCCCTGGGCGGATTGGCCATTGCCATTGGCATCATGGTGGATGGTTCGGTGGTGGTGGTGGAAAATGCCTATCACCGGCTGGGTGATCCGCACAATGCCGGTAAAAATCCGGTTCAGGTGGTGCTGAGGGCGGCGGTCGACGTGGGGACGCCGGTCTTGTTTGGGGTGGGTATTATTTGTCTGGTGTTTGTACCGCTGATGACCTTGACCGGCATAGAAGGCAAACTGTTTGCGCCGCTGGCCTGGACGATCACCATTGCCCTGTTCGTTTCGCTGATCCTGTCACTGACCCTGTCGCCGGTACTGTGTACCTGGTTACTGAAAGGAGGAGCCGACCACGATACCCCCATTATCGCAGTCATGAAGCGGGCATATCTGGCGGTGTTGCAGCGTTCCCTCGACAATCCCGGCAAGGTGGTACTGACAGCCCTGGTGTTACTGTTGATCAGCCTGTCGCTGATTCCCCGGCTTGGCACGGCCTTCATTCCGGAAATGCAGGAAGGTTCGATTGTCACCGGCATCAATCGGGTTCCCGGCATTTCGCTGGAGGAGTCCATCCGCATGGAAACCGAAGCCATGCGCCTGGTGATGACGGTACCGGGGGTAGAACGGGCGGTATCGCAACTGGGACGCGCCAATAATCCCACCGATACCCAGCCGGAAAATGAATCGACCCCGATTCTGACCCTGAAGCCCCGCGAGGCACTGCCACCGGGTTGGGATCAGACTACCGTGATGGAACACCTGCGGGAAACGCTGAGTGTACTGCCGGGTGTGCAGGTGGTTATGGCGCAGCCCATTTCGGATCGGGTCGATGAAATGGTAACGGGCGTCCGCTCTGACATTGCCATCAAACTTTTTGGCGATGATCTGCAAACCCTGAAACGGGTGGCCGACGACATTATCCGGGTTGTCAACTCGGTGACGGGAGCCGCCGATGTACGGGTCGAGCGGGTGACCGGCCAGCAATACCTGACCATTGACATCAACCGTCCGGCCATTGCCCGTCACGGCATCAATGTGGCCGACATCAACGATATCGTGGAAACGGCACTGGCCGGACGCGCCGCCACTACCATTTATGAAGGAGAACGCCGCTTTGCTGCCGTGGTACGTTTTCCCGAACGCTTCCGCGATACCCCTGAAGCCATTGGCCGAATCCTGCTGCGTTCACCCAACGGTGCCCTGGTCAGCCTGGCGCATCTGGCTGACATCCGGGTCGTAGACGGCCCGGCCCAGATCAGCCGGGATGATGGCCGCCGACGCCTGGTGATCGGGGCCAACGTGCGTGGACGTGATCTGGGCGGGTTTGTGGCAGAGTTGCAACAGGCGGTCGCCGGGCAGGTTCAGTTGCCGCAGGGGTATTTTCTGACGTGGGGCGGTCAGTTTGAGAATCTGGACAGGGCCATGGGACGGTTGCTGGTGATTATTCCGGTCACCATCGTGGCCATTTTTTTCCTGCTGTTCCTGTTGTTTGATTCACTGCGCTTTGCCAGCCTCATCATTCTGGTGCTGCCGTTTGCCTCAATGGGCGGCATATTTTCGCTGTTGCTGACGGGCGAATACCTTTCGGTACCGGCTTCGGTCGGATTTATTACCCTGTGGGGAATTGCCGTACTCAACGGCGTAGTGCTGGTATCCTGCATTCGCACGCTGGGCGAGGAGGGTCTGAACCAGCGGGCCGCCATCCTGGCGGGCTGTCGCCAGCGTTTCCGTCCGGTCATGATGACCGCCACCGTGGCCATGCTGGGACTGGTTCCGTTTTTGTTTGCCACAGGCCCCGGTTCGGAAGTGCAACGACCGCTGGCGATTGTGGTGATCGGCGGGTTGATTACCTCCACCTGTCTCACGCTGGTGGTATTACCCTGTCTGTATCGCTGGTTTGATGAACCGGACGCCACCTGAGCCTGCAGGTCTCCACTGCGGTTTGTTTACAGGGGTATCCCTCCCCTTCCCTTCCCGTGCAATCAATTCCAACCGGCAAACCGCATGACCCTGGCGTTTACTCATCCTGATTTTGTTCACTGGTTCCGTGATTCCACCCCATATATCCATTCGCATCGGGGCAAGACTTTCGTGGTTTCATTTGATGGGGCTCTGGTCGAAACGGCCTCATTTCCGCACCTGATTCATGATTTTGCCCTGCTGGAGGGGCTGGGCGTGCGTCTGGTTTTGGTACACGGTATTCGACATCAGGTTGAATCGCGCCTCAAGGCCCGGGGGCTGGCCCTGCGTTATCACCAGGGATTACGCATCACCGATGCCGAGGCACTGGAGTGCGTCAAGGAGGCCGCCGGGACGGTTCGTGTTGAAATCGAAGCCCTGCTGTCCATGGGGCTGGCCAACTCACCCATGGCCGGGGTACGCATTCAGGTGGTGTCAGGTAATTTCGTGACGGCCCGACCGGTCGGTATCCGTGACGGCATTGATTTTGAGAATACCGGCGAGGTTCGTCGTATTGATGCCGAGGGCATTCGTCGGGTGCTGGATCTGGGGGCCATGGTGCTGCTGTCAGCCATCGGTTATTCCCCGACCGGCGATATTTTCAATCTGCGTTCGGAAGACGTTGCCACGGCTGCCGCCATTGCCATTGGGGCAGACAAACTTATCATGCTGTGTCAGCAGCCGTCGTTACCGGCGCGGGATGCACACTTGCTGCGGCAACTGACTACCGCTGAGGCCGAGGCTCTGCTGCATGACGGGCGAATTTCACGGCCTGATCTGGTTCGGCAACTGACGGCAGCGGTTCAGGCGACCCGGGCCGGGGTCGAGCGGGTGCATCTGCTGGATGATCGCACCGAAGGTGCCCTGTTGCTGGAATTGTTCACCCGTGACGGTATCGGCTATCTGGTCAGCCAAAGTCCTTTCGAGACGCTGCGTCCCGCCACCGGGCAGGATGTGTCGGGTATGCTGGATATCATCAGGCCGCTGGTGGATCAGGGCATACTGGTGGCTCGGCCACGGGAACGCCTGCACAATGAAATCGACGATTATGTGGTACTGGAACGGGAGGGATTCATTATCGGTTGTGCAGCCCTGCACGTATATCCGACCGCACAGGCCGGGGAGCTGGCTTGTCTGGCCCTGCATCGGGATTATCAGGGGGACGGGCGCGGGGAGCGGCTGTTAAGCTACATTGAGGAACGGGCCGGCAGTCTGGGATTGACGCGGTTATTCGCCCTGTCCACCCGAACCGTTCACTGGTTCAGGGAACGGGGCTATCAACCGGCCACGCTGGAAGAATTGCCACCAGGCCGCCGGGCCAGCTATGACCCGGCGCGCAATTCACGGATACTGGTCAGGTCGATTGGTTGAAAGCTGGACAATGCGCCCGGTTTCCGGTTTTCAGTCACCTGCCGACACGTACCCGAACGATTTAACCACCGCCACCCGGCCTCCTCAACGAAGGGCGCGGTTCCAGGGGCGACTGACCAGGTGGCCGGTCTGCTCGGCGATTTCCCGTTCCTCATCGGCGGGTATCAGCAGCAGCCCGACCGGGCTTCCGGGGGTTTCCAGTCGACGCAGCCCGCTGTCCGGGCAATGATTCGCCGCGTCATCCAACTGTATGCCCAGGTGATCCAGCTCAGCGCAGATGCGCTGGCGAATGGTCGGGGCATGTTCACCGACGCCTCCCGTGAAAATCAGCGCATCCACCCGTTTGAGTTGCAGCAGATAGCCGCCCAGATAAAAGCGGATGCGGTGAATGTAAACGTCCAGGGCCAGGCCGGCGGCGGCATCGCCCTCTTCGGCCCAGGCCAGTACGTCACGCATGTCGTTACTGCTGGTCATCCCTTTGAGGCCGCTGTCGCGGTTGAGCATGTGACTAACCTCGGCGGCGGTCTGGCCTTGCGCCAGCAGATAGAATACCACGCCCGGATCCAGGTCGCCGCTGCGGGTTCCCATCACCAGTCCTGCCAGGGGGGTCATGCCCATGCTGGTGTCAACGCAACGGCCAGCGGCAACGGCAGCCATGCTGGCTCCGTTGCCCAGATGCAGAATGACGGCGTTGAACTGATCCACCGGTATGTCCAGAGCGGCAGCAGCCTGGCGGGTTGCTCGGGCAAAGGAGGTACCGTGAAAACCGTAGCGGCGGATTTTGAGGTCTGTATAGCACGTCTGCGGCAAGGCGTAGCGGTAGGCCGATGCCGGCATGGTCAGGTGAAAGGCGGTGTCGAATACCGCAACCTGCGGCACTTCAGGCCACAGCTCTTGGCAGATTTCGATGCCCAGCAGGTTGGGCGGATTGTGCAGCGGAGCCAATGGAATGGCAGTCCGTATCGCATGGATGACGAACGGATCAATCCGCACCGAAGTCCTCATCCTCTCGCCGCCATGCACCACCCGATGACCGATGCCGGTCAGCGGGCGTTCCGCCGTCAGGTGGCCAGCCTCCTGCAATTGTTCAACGATGGCCTGAATGGCGGTTCGGTGATCGGGTGGAGCAGTGGCGTGGGCCTCGCCTATCCGTTCGATCAAGCCACCCGCCAGAACGGCCCCCTCACCCGACTCAAACAGACGGTACTTGATGGACGAACTACCGGAATTCAGTACCAGAATCATGCCGGCCACCTCCAGTTGGCGTACTCCGGCTGATCCACGCCGTGTTCGTACGCATAATTGCTGCATTCAATCTGCATGTCCCTGAGTTTCTCCTTGACGTGGGCACCGGATACCAACAGGCCGGGAACCCGGTCAATCACGTCAATGGCCAGGCTGAAGCGGTCAATTTCGTTCTGGATCGCCAGTTCCAGCGGGGTGTTGATGTTGCCTTCTTCCTTGTAGCCACGTACATGCAGGTTGGCGTGATTGGCCCGGCGATAGGCCAGACGGTGAATCAGCCAGGGATACCCGTGGAAGTTGAAGATAATGGGTTTGTCCAGGGTGAACAGGCTGTCAAAATCCCGGTCACTCAAGCCGTGCGGATGCTCGCTGTCCGGTTGCAGGCAGAACAGGTCAATCACGTTGATGAAACGGATTTTCAGGGCCGGGAAATGCTCCCGCAGCAGGCAGGTGGCGGCCAGGGCTTCCTGGGTAGGAATGTCGCCACACCCTACCATGACCACATCCGGTTCGGTTCCCTGATCGTTGCTGGCCCAGTCCCAGATGCCCAGGCCCTTGGTGCAGTGCTTGATGGCCGCCTCCATGTCCAGAAATTGCAGGTGCTTTTGCTTGTCGGCCACAATGACGTTGACGTAATTGGTGCTGTTGAGGCAGTGATTGGCCACCGACAGCAGGGTATTGGCATCGGGCGGCAGATAGATTCTGACCACGTTCGCACTTTTGTTGACCACCAGATCAAGGAAACCGGGATCCTGATGGGTAAAGCCGTTATGATCCTGCCGCCAGACCGTTGAGGTAATCAGCAGGTTGAGCGACGAGACCGGTGCCCGCCAGGGAATGCGGTTGGCAATGTCCAGCCATTTGGCGTGCTGGTTGAACATGGAATCAATCACGTGGACGAAGGCTTCATACGTTGAGAAGAAACCGTGACGTCCGGTCAGCAGATACCCTTCCAGCCAGCCTTCCAGGGTATGTTCGGACAACATTTCCATCACCCGGCCATCTACCGCCAGCTCACCGCCGTCGGCATCTTCCGGCAGATAATCGGCCAGCCAGGTTTTTTTGCTGACCTGATAAATGTCATCCAGCTTGTTGGAGGTATTTTCGTCAGGGCCAAATACCCGGAAATTTTTGCCGTTGAGGGCCATGATGTCACGCAGAAACCGGCCCAGTGGTCGGGTGTTCTCGGCTTCACCCTGACCGGGCCGGGGCACGGCGACGGCATAGTCACGAAAATCCGGCATCCGCAGGGCTTTTCTCAGCAGGCCGCCATTGGCATGCGGGTTGGCACTCATGCGGCGTGACCCCTTCGGAGCCAGTGCCGCCAGGGCCGGTTGCAGCGTGCCGTTTTCATTGAACAATTCTTCCGGGCGGTAGCTTTTGAGCCAGGTTTCCAGATGCGCCAGGTGTTCGGGATGTTCCCTGAGTCCGGACAGCGGAACCTGATGGGAACGCCAATAGCCTTCCACCTTGTGGCCATTGACTTCAGCCGGGCCGGTCCAGCCTTTGGGGCTACGCAGCACGATCATCGGCCAGCGTGGGCGGAAGGCCTGGCCTGATTCGCGGGCCTGCGTCTGGATGGCGCGGATTTCGGTGATGCACTGTTCCAGTACCACGGCCATGCGCCGGTGCATGCTGGCCGGTTCCGAGCCCTCGACAAAGTGGGGCGTCCAGCCATAACCGGCAAACAGGTTTGCCAGTTCCTCGTGCGGAATACGTGACAACAGGGTGGGATTGTTGATCTTGTAGCCATTCAGGTTGAGTATCGGCAATACCGCGCCGTCCCGAACCGGGTTAAGAAACTTGTTGGAATGCCAGGAGGTGGCAAGGGCTGCGGTTTCGGCTTCGCCATCGCCGACCACCACCGTGACCAGCAGATCAGGATTGTCGAAGGCGGCCCCGAATGCGTGGGAAATGCTGTAGCCCAGTTCGCCGCCTTCATGGATGGAGCCGGGCAATTCCGGGGTGCAGTGGCTGCCGATGCCGCCGGGAAAGGAAAATTCCTTGAAAAACTGGCGCAAGCCGTCTTCGTCCTGTCCCTTGTTGGGGTAGACCTCTGAATAGGTACCTTCCAGATACACCGGAGCCAGCACGCCCGGTGCCCCGTGGCCTGGCCCGGCCAGAAAGATGGCATCAAGATCGTATTTGACCACCAGCCGATTCAGGTGAACGTAAACGAAGCTGAGTCCGGGACTGCTGCCCCAGTGACCCAGCAAGCGGTTTTTGACGTGTTCGATGGTGAGGGGTTGCCGCAGTAACGGGTTGTCCCTGAGATAAATCATGCCGGCAGCCAGGTAGTTGCAGGCCCGCCAGTAGGCATCCAGGCTCTCCAGCTCGGCAGCGTCGGGTTGAAAGGCGTCGATGGAAGTAGGGTTCATGAGCGTATCTCCGATGAGGCTTGGGTAATGATGGAACCCGGATTCTAACAGGTCGGTGTGAAGTTTACCTGCACCGGTGGCGGCCGGGGGGCGGTGTGGGGGGAGTGATTACGGGATAATGGAATAGGACCTACGCATTGACAGATAATGTATGATTGTGGTGGCCCCCCCTCGAACAGGAGCGATTCACGAATGATAAGAAACCCTACCCGCCCGCCGACGG
>CAIVXW010000113.1 GCA_903910005.1 uncultured Methylococcaceae bacterium | reverse complement strand
GGTGGCCAACGGGAATGGCTGCCCGAATGTCTTAACCCTGAAAACCGGCTTCAAGTGAAGCCAACAAACTGTGGCATATAACGCGACGGGTGCTTGAAATACAGTACTGCGTGGGGGAATCCGGGGTGAGGGATTGGGGTGAATGGCGAATTAAGGATGGTTACGTTCGATGTTCCAGGGATGGCGCGGTTTTTGTTCGACATATCCGCACTACCCCGCCTTACACGTTTCAGCAACTTTGCACAGGGTTTTACGAGGGGGTGGCAACAAATCAGATTCGATTCATTTTCGTTTACGGAGCTTACAGTCATGACAACGCATCACACAGCGACCACACCAGCCTGCCCCCCCGACAGAAGGGAATTTCTTGGTCTGACCACTGCTGGTGTTGGCCTGATGGCACTGGGTCAACTGGCCTATCCATCGCTAACCCACGCCGCAATCAGTTCAACCCCGGTCACGGAAACCCTCTCACCCCTACCCTGGGCAGATACGTCGCTCGAACCGGTCATCAGTGCCAATACCCTGAGCTTCCATTACGGCAAACACCATCAAACCTACCTCACCAACCTTCGCAACCTGCTGGCAGCCAACACCGGTCTGGGGTTGGACGGGCAATCACTTGAAGCCATCATCAGGCTTACTGCAGGCAAAAAGGATTCGGTTCTGCTTGGCATTTACCGTAACGCCGCTCAAGTCTACAACCATGATTTTTACTGGAAGAGCCTGTCACCGACTGGCGGCGGTGAACCCACCGGAGCAATAGCCGCCGGCATCACCCGTGCATTCGGGGATTACGCCACATTCAGAACCCGCCTGATTGATGCGGCTGTTGCTCAGTTTGGCACCGGTTGGGCCTGGGTTGTGGCTGATCGCCGCAAGAAAATCTCCATTCTGGCCACCAACGACGCCGATACCCCGCTGACCCTTAAACCCGCTTTGACCCCGCTCCTGACCATTGATGTCTGGGAACACGCCTATTACCTGGATTACCAGAATGGACGCAAAACGTATGTCACCGCCGTGGTCGACAAATTATTGAACTGGGAGTTTGCCAACCAGAATCTGGCCGCCTGATTCAACCATTGGCCCACTGAATTCCCGTGAATAATATGACATCAATAAGGTAGACACCAAAATTGATACGGCCCTGTTTCGGGAAGGCAAGGACAGATATGGCAACGTGGCCTGTGCAGCGTGTCATCGTGCGGTTGGCACAACGACTTTGCCAAAATGCCGGGGCGCAATGGTGAAGATCAGTGTGCCGCTCGCCTCTTTTCGAGGGTGGGTCATTTGCAGGATCGCCCGACTCATTTCACCCGTCAGACGGCGAACAGGAGCCGGGCGTTTCCCTCCGGATGGCATTGTATCCCGGTTAAAACGGTGGCATATAAAGTGCTTTATTCTTCGCGCACCGACAATTATGTCATGTAGTGGTAGTGAATGATTCCCCGGACTGTGGCTATTGGTATGCCCTCGCCATCTGTCACAGGCGGGGGAGATTTCACTGCCATTTTTTTTGGGGGTACCATGATGTTCGCTTCAAGTGACGTTCTTTTATCCGGTGGGTGCCTATTTCCATCTGTTCGCAAAACCCGACACAGGCAGGTGGCCGAAGCACCCAACACTCGGCATCCTGTCCTGTCCTGTCGCTTAACCCTGAATTCACGCTAACCGGTTCGCGGCAGAAAAGCCCGGGGTGTCGGTTTGCCGACCCGGCAGAGTCGTCTATACTGGCCACGCCATCCTGGTTTTTTTCTGACCACCCGTGACCGCTATACCATGAAATACCGTGACCTGCGTGACTTCATCCAGCATCTTGAAACCCTGGGCGAGCTCAGGCGTATCCATACAGCCCTGGATCCCGTGCTGGAAATAACCGAAGTCTGTGACCGTACCCTGAAGCGACAGGGCCCGGCCCTGCTGTTTGAAAATCCCAAGGGCTCGGAGCATCGACTGTTGGCCAATCTGTTCGGTACGCCTTATCGGGTTGCCCTGGGGATGGGCCAGGATTCGGTAACGGCACTGCGTGACATCGGCAAACTGCTGGCCTTTCTCAAAGAGCCGGATCCGCCGCGTGGTCTGCGTGACATGGTGGACAAATTGCCCGTGTTCAAGCAAGTTCTGAACATGCCTGCCCGGGAAATCCGCAACGCCCCCTGCCAGCAAGTCGTTTTGCAGGGGGATGACATTGACCTGGCCCGCTATCCGATTCAGACCTGCTGGCCGGGTGACGCCGCGCCGCTCATCACCTGGGCATTGGTCATTACCCGGGGTCCTTACAAGGAACGGCAGAATCTGGGCATTTATCGACAACAGGTGATCGCTCGCAACAAGGTCATCATGCGCTGGCTGGCGCATCGGGGCGGGGCACTGGATTTCAGGGACTGGCAGGTCGCCCACCCCGGCCAGCCCTTTCCGGTCGCCGTTGCCCTGGGGGCGGATCCGGCCACCTTGCTGGGAGCCGTGACGCCGGTACCGGATACCCTGTCCGAGTATGCCTTTGCCGGGTTGTTGCGGGGAGCCAAAACCGAAGTGGCCCGTTGTCTGCTGGGCAACCTGCAGGTACCCGCGACTGCCGAGATTATCCTGGAAGGGTTTATTTATCCGGGCGAAACCGCAGCGGAGGGTCCGTTCGGCGATCATACCGGTTATTACAATGAGGTAGAGCAGTTTCCGGTGTTCACAATCGAGCGCATCACCCAGCGGGAACAGGCCATCTACCATAGCACCTACACCGGCAGACCACCGGATGAACCGGCCGTATTGGGCGTGGCCCTCAATGAAGTATTTGTTCCGATCCTGCAAAAGCAGTTTCCCGAGATTGTGGATTTCTATCTGCCGCCGGAGGGCTGTTCCTATCGGCTGGCCATCGTCAGCATGAAAAAACAGTATCCCGGCCACGCCAAACGGGTGATGTTTGGGGTGTGGTCGTTTTTGCGTCAGTTCATGTACACCAAATTCGTGATCGTGGTGGATGACGACATCGACGCCCGCAACTGGCAGGATGTGATCTGGGCCATTACCACCCGAATGGATCCAGGCCGCGATATCGCCCTGGTGGATCACACGCCCATCGACTATCTGGATTTCGCCTCGCCGGTTTCCGGGCTAGGGTCGAAGGCTGGCTTTGATGCCACCAACAAGTGGCCGGGCGAAACCACCCGCGAATGGGGTGCCCCCATACAAATGGATGCCGCTGTCAGGCAGCGAATCGATCAACTCTGGCATGAACTGGGCATCGACTGACGTGCGCGGCTGCGGACGGGCCTTGAGCGTATGGGTACTGCTGTTTAGCCTGGGTCTGAACGGCCCGGTTGAGGCCCGCAATCCGGTGCTGACGCCGCCCGTAATTGTGGTCGAAGTTAAAACCTGGCAGAAAAATCTGGATGAACTGGAAAAACGGCTGGGGCTGTCCGGTCAGGATGAGCACGGCCTGGCGGCACTGCAAAAGTCGCTGGACGGACTCCGCCTGACCATCCGTATGGCTGCCGATGAGGCCCAGCCGGAGATCAGCCTGATTGAAGATGATCTGGCGGCCCTTGGCAAGGCACCTGCCGCCGGGGAACCGCCGGAATCGGCCAGCGTCGTGGCAAGACGGCAATCGCTGAATCAACAACTGGCTCTGGCGGAGGGCGGCATCAAGGAGGCCGAACTGCTGATCAACCGGGCTGACCGACTCGCCAACGAAATCAGCGATCTCCGCCGTAGTCGTTTTACCACCCGGCTGTTGACGCCCGGTTCTTCGCCACTGTCGGCCGGGGTTGGGGTAGCCGCCCGGCACCAATGGGATCAATTACATGAGCGGCTCCGGTGGCAGTGGCAACAACTGGCAAGCCAGGCCGGATTTGACGACGCCCTGCAGCGGTTGGGGTGGATCACCCTGCTGATGACCGCAGCCGGTGGCATAGCCGCTTATGTAGTTGCACGCCGTACCCCGACCGACCCGGACAGCGGAGCGGTGTATCGCCGGTTCGCTCCCGCCCTGCCGTGGCTGAGTGGGGTATTGGGTCTGGCGGCAGGACTGTCACTGGATCCATTCTGGCAGCAAACCGGGGGTGAGTGGCAGGTCGAGGCCGTGTTGATTGTGGTTGTATGCCCGTTGGCAGCCGTCGTCGCCGACTGGTACCGCTCAAGTGGGCGGCACGCCATCAGGCCGCTGCTGCTGGCCGGTTTGGCACTCTGCCTCGGGCTGGACTGGATACTGGCAAAAATGCTCATGCAGACCGAGGATTCGGCAGAGCTTCTGCTGCTGGAGCGGTTTGTTTTCGCCATCACGGTGTCCGGGTTGCTGTATGGCTTGATCCGGCCGGGTCAGGGTAGCGAATCCGGCCTTGTCACGGCCAGTTGGGCCAACGTGCGACGGATGGCAGGCGGGTCGTTGCTGCTGATTCCGCTGGCCGGGCTGGCTGGCTATGTGGCACTGGCCCGTGTCGCCGTCATTCAGTGGATGTTGACCGCCGGGTTGTGCTGGCTCACCCGGGAATTGCTGGCCTTCAATTCAGCGGGTATGGAACGGATGTTTGCGGTTGATTCGGCCCCGGGAAGACGCCTGCGACAAATCCTGACGCTCAGTGACGAGGGCAGTGAACTGCTGCAATTCTGGAGTCACGAACTGATCCGCCTCGCCATTTTCATTGCGGCCGGGGTCAGTTTTCTGCTGTTGTGGGGTGCCGGAAGCGGTGAGATGGCCACCTGGCTTTACAAGGCGTTTTTTGGCTTCCGCATTGGCAACCTGTCGTTCTCGCTGGCCGGTCTGCTGTGGGCGGTATTGCTGTTGATTGGACTGCTCACCGTGACCCGGTTGCTGCAACGGATGCTCGATACCCGCATCTTCCCCAAAACCCGCTGGGATAGCGGTATCCGTCATTCGATTCGCTCTGCCCTGGGCTATCTGGGGGTTATCCTGGCGGTGGTTTCTGCCATGAGCAGCCTGGGGCTTGACCTGTCCAGTCTGGCCATCATTGCCGGTGCCCTGTCGGTGGGTATTGGTTTCGGGATGCAGAATATTGTCAATAACTTCATTTCCGGTCTGATTCTGCTGGTAGAACGCCCCATCAAGGTGGGTGACTGGGTAGTCGTGGGCGAGTATCAGGGCTATGTCAGGCAGATTAGCGTCCGGGCGACCGAAATTACCACCTTTGACCGGGCCTCGGTGTTCATTCCCAATTCCAGCCTTATTTCCGGCACGGTGATGAATCGCACCCATGCTGACAAGGTTGGACGCATTCTGCTACCGCTGAGTGTACCCTGCGGAGTCGACGCCAAACGGCTGCGTACCTTATTGCTGGAGATTGCCGAGGCACACCCGGAAATACGCCGGAACCCGGCCCCGTTTGTGGTACTGCGGGGGTTTGGAGAGAACTGCCTTGATTTTGAGTTGTTTGCCTTTGTCAACGACGTGGACAACGTTTTGTCGGTGACCAGTGACTTGTGTTTTGAAATCGACGCACTGTTCCGGGCGGAGGGCATCCGGACACCCGGCCTGCAACATGACGTTAAACTCACGCTGGATCCGGAACAGGCGGCGATTCTGCAACGGGGATGGGCGACGGACGAGCGGCCCGGTTAGCACGCCGTGTCCTACACAACCCCGTAAATACGGGCGGCCCATTCCCTGCGACCGACCTTCTCAATCATGGTATCGACAAAGGCTTCTACCTGTCTTTTTTCCTCACGACTGAGGGTATGGTAAGAACGCTTGTAAAGGGTGTTGAACCCCTCAATGTCATCCAGTGAAAAAGGAGCCTCCAGGCGGGAAATGTAGTTCCACAATTCCTGAAAAGCCGGTGAAACGAGAGCCATAACGGTACTACTGCTGGTCACTGTTCTATCCTTCCGTCAAGTGAAAAAGTCAAAAAGGTCAAATACAAAATGGGACATTGTGGTGGGGTCACATGTCGGGCAAAAGTCTATGATGATGACTTTTGGTCGACAATAGCCGAAATTACGTAAGACTGTTTCTTCTGGGTAAATCGTGCGGTGTGAAGACTGAGGAACGACACGGCTACGCCGTTGAAAAGCCGGGGCGAAACACCTATTCTTTGCTTTTCAATCCATCCATCGTTCAGGCACAAGGCATGACCAACCAATTAGAATCCCGGGTTTTTGAAAATGTTCCCAGCCCTTTCTGTGGCATCGCTTCGGATGATCTGCAGATCACCGTAACCGGCCACCAGGTCAAGGTGACCCGACAGGGCGATCCGGTCACCATCGCCGGTTTTGAAACACCGCTGACCGACACGGTTCCGAGGATACAGGGTCGCCCGGTCAGCCGGGCCGAGGCTGTGGCCGAAGCTGCCCGGTTGATCGGTCAGGCCGGTTTGCCGGTGTTCAACGGGTTTGGTACCGATGTCAACGAAACCCGGGCCGCCCTGGCCCTGATTGATCGCTGTCGTGGGGTATTTGATCAAAAGTCGGCGGACAGCGGCCTGAGAAACCTGCTGGTACTGGCTGATTCGGGATGGATGACGACAACCCTGGGCGAACTCAAAAACAGGGCTGATGTGCTGGTTTCGTTCGGTACCGATATCGAAGCCCAGTTTCCGCGTTTTTTTGAGCGTTTCGTCTGGACAGGGCAAACCCTGTTGGGCGTTGATGGCAACCAGCGCGAGATCATTTACATCGGAGCCGAACCCTCGGGACAGGCCGCCGTATCTCCGGAAGGGCGTGCCCCCGATGTGTTGCCAGCCTCCCCGGAACACTGGCCGGCCATTGCTGCGGTTCTGTCGGCCCTGGCCCACGACAAGGTACCGGGCTGTCATGAAGTTGGCGGCATCCCCGTGGCCCGCTTGCAGTCCGTGGTAGAGCGGATGCGGGCCGCCCGCTACAGCGTGGTGACCTGGGCCGCCGCCCAGCTTGATTTTCCCCATGCCGAACTGACCATCCAGCAACTTTGCCGCATGATCGTACGCCTGAACCAGGCCGGTAACACCCGGTCTGCCGGTCTGTACCTGGGCGGGCAGAACGGTTACCAGACGGCCAGTCAGGTTTGCGCCTGGATCAGCGGTTATCCCACCCGGGTCAGCTACGCAAGAGGCTATCCCGAGTACGACCCCTACCATAACGCCACTGCCCGATTGCTCGACAACGGCGAGGCCGATGTGTTGGTCTGGGTATCCAGCCTGGGACTGACACCGCCGCCGGTGACAGCCATTCCCACGGTCGTCATTGGCCGCTCCGGCCTGTGCTTCGGGCGGGAACCGGACGTGTTCATCCCGGTGGGCGTTCCCGGCATCGACTTTGCCGGTCACCAGTACCGTTGCGACAGCGTGGTAGCCTTGCCGCTTTACCCGCTGCGTGCTGCGGGCATGGAATCAGCCGCATCGGTTCTGCGTGACATTGAAGCCATGCTGCCGACCTGAGCCTGAGGGTTAATAACGTAAATTCGGGATCAGCCCGCCGACGGTTCGCAGTCAGACCGGATACGATGGTTTTGAGGGGGAGACAGGCAGGACACGGATGTCGATGGGGGACTGAAAACCCGGTAGACATGCACAAACCCCATGCACGAACTCCAAACTGTGGCCAAAACCCGGGGCAGGCATTCAGGAACCCGCTTGCAATGCAAGTCAGCCAAGCCAGCCAGGGCTTTCAGGCCGAACAAGGTGCCCACAGGGAGGAGGTTCGCAGTATAATGCCCCACTGCAGCCCCATCCCGCCAATGTTCTCTGGATGAGGTATTTAGTGGCAAACAGAATCCGCATGCACGACCAAAACTTCAAAAACCTGATTCTGGATTACCCCCGGGAATCCCTGCGCTTTTTTGCCGATCAGGAGGCCGACCAGGTACATCTGGCCAAAATCACACCCATTCGCCAGGAGCAACTGAAACAGCGTCCGGGCGATCGCTACCGTGAACTCGATACACCCCTGCTGCTGGAGTGGCCTGGCGGCGAACGGGCGGCTTTGCTGTTCGTCGTCGAGGAGGAAAGCGAGACCCGTAAGTTTTCCATTTACCGTCTGGCACATTATTGCCTGGACATCTCGGAGTTGATGGGTATCCATCGCGTAGTACCCGTGGTGATTTTCCTGAACCCGGGCTCAAGGCCGGATCGCCTGAGTCTGGGCGGCGATCATGCGGTCTACCTTGATTTCCATTACCTCTCCTGCGCGTTGAAGGGTCTGTCCGCCCGGGATCATTTCGAGAGCAACAACCTTGTCGTCCGTTTGAATCTGCCCAACATGCGCTACACTGAAGCCGACAGGCTCGCCGTGTATGCCGCAGCCCAGGCCGGTTTGGCCCAACTGGAACCGGACACGGAACGGCAACTGAAATATGCCGATTTCATCGACTACTACGCCGATCTCAGCACGGAAGAGATCGACACCTACCGAACAACGTATCTGACCAAACAAGGTGATGTCATGGGTTTAGCACAAATTTTGAGACAGGAAGGCAGAGAGGAAGGCAGGCAGGAAGGGAAAGAGGAGGGAAAACAGGAAGGAAAACAGGAAGGAAAACAGGAAGGAAAACAGGAAGGTGAAGCCACCTTATTGATACGGCTGCTGGAACTCCGGTTCGGAACACTGGACGACATGACCCGACAACGCATCAAACAGGCCGATGCCGATATCCTGCTGGTTTGGGGTGAGCGCGTTCTGAGTGCTACAACCCTGGAAGCGGTATTTACTGACAGTTCCCCGCAATCCTCCTAAAACAATCCGCCATTCCCCGCAGGGCGACCCTGAATTGCCAAGGCGTCTGCACTACCCGGCAGAATCACCCATGAGCCGAAAACTGATTACCTTTGACCGGGCCATTAAACGCTTGCTGTGCAGCAAGGCCAATTTCGGGATACTGGCAGGTTTTTTGAGCGAATTGCTCAAAGATGATGGCAGGATAGGGGAAGTACTGGCTGATAGTGCTTGTCAGTCTTGCCGGAGCCTGCATTTTTATAACAGACTATTCAGAAGCAACTCGTATCTTTGGTACGAATACCCCTTTTGCCTGCCCTGGATACTGATGCCATCCACCCGTTGCTGCCATGATTACCCAACCCCCTTTCTTCATACTCGGCTGTGTCCGTTCCGGAACCACCATGCTCAGGGATTTTCTGAGACTACACCCCAACTAGCTAATCCGACGCAAGCTCATCCCTAGGCAAAACTCTTTTCACC
>CAIVXW010000112.1 GCA_903910005.1 uncultured Methylococcaceae bacterium | reverse complement strand
GAGTGGAAAACGGCAAGCGCGTCATCCGGCTTGCTCCAACCGTGATCGACCACGACGAACTCACGGCATGGCTGATCGAAGCTGCGGTACGTTATGTCGGCAAGCCTGTTTCCGTACCCGGCCTTCAATCGCTGCCGGTGCTGTTTCCGTTCACCCTGACGGGTTCTCTGGCCTACGTGGTGTCGAATAGTGCAAGCCTGAGCCTTCGTTCGGAAGGGCCGAGCAACCCGTTCGTCGCGTTACGGGAAACAACACTTCCCTCACCTGGAGTTGGCATATAAAGCAACACAGCGGTCGCCGAGCAGTGTGAGGAGTGCTTTCCGAGCGGCGATCAGGCCGACCACCAAGGTCTTGAGGGACAACACGTGCAGGACACTGAAGGTCACCTGTCCGGTTCAGTGTGATATCCGGTTATAATGCCACCCCACGCCCACACGGGATGTAAACCAAATGTGATTTTTCATGATTCCGTATTGATGGATAGGCTACAATATCGCCCGGGAAATTCGGCGGAAATGGGGTGCTTGTCCGGGGTAGGTGAGAAAAAACTGGAGCGTTATGCCGATACGTTTCTTGCGACCATCCGCCAGCACGCCTTTCCGGAACCGGCCCCGCCGATGGCTGATCCCAGCGATACCGCGCTGGATACCATCGCCCTGTTCCGCCTCGGTCTGAGTGCGGAGCAGGTCGCCGCACGCCGTAACCTGAAATCGTCAACCATCCATGAACATCTGGCACAAGGGATTGCCGGCGGTCAGGTGGCACTGGATGAGGTCGTTACCCTCACCCCGACTCAACTGGACGAATTACGCTCGGCCCGCAACGCACTCCCCCAACCCGACGCCCCGACCCTCAAGCCCTGGTACGATGCCCTGAAGGGGCGTTACAGTTACGAAATACTGCGGTGTGTCAGGGCGGAGTGGGATCGGCGGGGGATGTAGTTTGTGTTTTAACAGGTTTTTTTACAAGTTAATATTGCTTGCAGGATTGGAATTTTTCGGTTTTAACGTCTCGAATAAACAGTATTATCATTTGATAATGGAGTGAATGTATGCCCACCATCAGTATGTTCTATGGCATTCTGGTTTCCATGTATGTGTTTGATACAGAGAAACATCATTATCCTCATGTCCATATTCGTTACAACGAATTCAAGGCAGTACTTCGGATTCCTGGTGGGGAATTGCTGGAAGGGGAACTTCCGGGCAGGCAAATGAAACTGGTTCAGGCATGGATTGAATTGCATCAGGATGATTTGATGGCGGATTGGTATCTGGCCTCTACCGGGCAAACGCCTTTCAAAATAGACCCACTGCGCTGAGAATTTCCCATGACGCCCGATGTACTGAAAGTGGCTCCGATGCCTGATTTTTCGTTGATTGCCGAATTTACTACCGGTGAGAAACGCCGCTTTGATATGCGACCCTATCTTGATTACCCTGCTTTTTCAGCCCTGAAAGAAAGTAATTTGTTCATGCACGCCCATGTTGAGTATGGAGTAGTGGTGTGGACAGATGACATTGATCTATCACCTGATACGCTTTACTTGCGAGGTGAGCCATGTGATTTTTTTGTGTCAGAACGTGATTTGCCATGATTCGGTATGGATGGACATGCTGCACTATTATTATCACCATCATCCGCGAACTTCGGTGGAAATGAGGCATTTCTTGATGAGTTCATCACCCGCTCAACTGGAAGAATGACACTCGGCCCGAAACGCACTCTCCCAGCCCGACTCCCCCGCCCTCAAACCCTGGTACGAAGCCCTGAACCGGCCTTACCGTTACGAAATAGTGCGGTGTGTCAGGGCCGGAGTGGGAGTGGCGAGAAGAAGTCAAGTCACTCACTTAAGTCGTCAAAAAACCTGATAAGAGGGTGATTCAATTCCCCTCTCATACTCCTCCTGAAAACCATGCCTATCATCATCACCGGTATGCACCGATCCGGTACTTCATTAACGGCTGCCATTCTTAATGACCTGGGTGTTTATCTGGGGGCGAATCAGGAACTGATGTCTGCGGCTACGGATAATCCGGATGGATTTTACGAACGCTGGGATGTCGTGCGCCTCAACGATGCCCTGCTCAAACGGGCTGGAGGCAACTGGCATGAACCGCCTGCCGCTGGCCGCGATTTCTGGCAGCAAGGACTTCAAGAACCGCTACGGCAACTGCAGGACCATGCCGTTCGCATCATAAGCCGTTTGCAGGGACAGTCGGAGGAATGGGCCATCAAAGATCCCCGTTTCAGTCTGACGCTGTCGTTCTGGCAGCCCTACCTGCCCGATGCCCGTTACCTGATCTGCCTGCGTGATCCACGCGAAGTTGCCGGTTCCCTGAAGGAGCGGGAAGGATTTGACCCGGCGCAAACACGGACTCTGTGGCACACCTGCTATCAGTGGCTGGATGCGGGCATACCGGCTGAGAACCGGTTGGTGATTGATTATGACGATTTGCTCGAACGGGGCGGGCCAACCATTGTACGGCTGCGGGACTGGCTGGGCTTGTCGGCGGATGAGGCTGCCCTGGCTGCCGCCGTGGGCAGAATCAAACCGGGCCTGCGTCATCATCATCGCTCAACCACCCCGGACAGCGTTTGTTTCGATCCACCCCTGGCCGCTAACCTGGCACACCTGTACCAAGCCTGGAAAACAGAAGCCCGTTTCGAGGCAGCGGCGGACACCGGGGAGTGGCGGGTTCGTCCGGCAGCCACTGCGGGGGAGAGGGTTGCGCTGCCACCGGCGGATTGTCCGGGCGAGGAAATGGCCATTGAGCCACCGTCCGAACCAGCCCCCAACCCACCGCCCTTCCATGCCCTGGGGGCGTGTCTTGATGACATCCGCACCCTGAATGCCTTTACCGCCGGGCAGGTGCTGCCTGCTTATCAGGTTCGGATTCTCGAACACGGCCATTTATCAGTCGTTTCGCCATTTGATGGCCAGCCGGTACAAAATCACGACAGCCTCTACCTGCCAGGCAACAAGATCGTTTACTGTTTCGTCACGAATGATGTCCCCTTTCAACTCATCAGCGGCGACATACAGTTTGGTTACCCGCTCACCTGGCTACTGTGCCCGTTGCATCGTGTGCTGATCCGTCTGGCCGATGGTTCCACCGGAGCCAGCCCGGGTCAGGATGCGTTCAACCTCTGGATGGAAAAGATCAACCTGGCCCTGGCTGAACGCGGGCCGCAACCGCCATCGGTCGATGAACCGGGCAGGGTTGTCATCACCCTGGGTCACCGCAATTTCGCCCATCACTTGTGGAACGAATTGTCCGCTCTGGAGACCTGGCTAGCTCAGACCCAACCGTCATCATTGCAACGACCGGTCAGCCTTGTTCCCCTGCGCGAGCCGCTGGGATTGCTGGAAAACCTGCTGCCCGAATTGGCGATGCTGGACATCCGCCGGGCCGATGTATCTCCGCGAACCATCAACCGGATCCCGGGCTGTCTGGTGCCTCTGGGAGGACGGAAAATCGGCACCCGCATCCAGGAACGTCTCACGGGCTATCTGGCCCGGGTCTCGGGCCCGCTGGCCCGAACCATTGAGCAGGATTTCATCCGGCAACACAGCCCCCTGTTCTGGATCAGTGTTCGCACCCATGATCGCACCTGCACCAATCAGGAAGAATTTCTGGCCACACTGGCCGCACGGCTGTTACAGGCCTATCCAGGCAGTGGAATCCTGCTGGACGGCTTCGCCTTCAGTCCGGGTGAGACCGACCTGGAAACGATACTGGCCACCGAGCAGCGTGGCCTGGCGGTGGCCGAAGCCATCCAGGCTATTCAGCAGCGAATCGCCCGGGAACATCCGGCTGAAAATCCACAACGGGTATTGAGCGTATCCGGTCTGTCGTTGCTGGACAATCTGTATCTGGCCCGGTTTGTCGATTACTACATCTGCCATGCCGGTACCCTGCAACACAAACTGGGCTGGCTGTATCCCGTACCTGGATTTATCCATACCACGGTAAAGGATGACAATGCCTGCCGGGCGATTGAATCCTGGTATGCCCATCAGGTGGATAACGGCCGCAAACCGGTGGTTTTACCGGCCCGCTACATTTCCCGACTGGCTGAGACAAGCCCCGGCCAACCGGATCGTAACCGTAATTACCGTATTGATGACCTGCCGGGGGCCATTGATTTCATCCTGCAGGACTGTGCCACAATCCTGAATGGCAGCGATACCCCGCCGGTTGATACCTTGCCGCCAGCCTTTGAATACCGCCACCTGCACACCGCTCAGGTTATTGGCCTGACACCGCCGCCACGACTGGATGGACGCCAGCCACCGCATCCGCGTCTGACCCTGAAAACAGCCCGGATGCCTGATACCGGGGTTGCCCTCATACCGGGCGGCAAGGCCCGACTTGAGTTACCCTGTCAGTTTTTTACTGCACAAGGCCAGGAAATCAGCGAACTGATGAACCCGACCGCTCCCCCGCCCGCAACCGGGCCGGAATGGCTCCGACTGCCCGGGCGGGTGTGTCCGGTGGTCGTGCAGGGCGGTGGCATATTCGCCCACTGGCTGGGAGACGTATTACCGGCCCTGCATCTGGTCGAACTGGCGGGTATCGACCTCGACAGCATTGATTACTGGATACTCAATCGCAAGGACTTGCCATATCACCGGGAAAGCCTGCAAAAACTGGGAATCCCGCCGGGCAAGGTCATGCCGTGGTCACGCGAACTGCGTTTCATCCAGGCCGATGAATTGATCGTTCCAACCCGAGTGCGGATGCATCTCTATACGGCTCCGTGGATCATCGAATGGTTGCGGCACACATTCATGCCTGACTGGGCTACGCTCACCCGTCAATCGACCGGGTTGCGGCTGTATCTGAGTCGGGACAAGGCATCGAAACGCCAGGTCATCAACGAGGCGGAGGTGGTTGCAATGCTGCAGGAGTACGGTTTCCAGGTATTGCATCTTGAAACCCTCTCCATCACCGCAGCGGCCCGTTTGTTGGCTCAGGCCGATACGGTGGTGGCTCCCCACGGAGCCGGGTTGGCCAATATGGTTTTCTGCAAACCCGGCACCCGCCTGCTGGAACTGTACAGTTGGCATATTTCGCAGGAGTACTGGATAACCGCCCAGACCCTGGGATTGAACTATGCCAATCTGGCTTGCCCGGGCCCCGATGGCCGCTACCATGATGAAATCGGGCTGGATTACACCCAGCGGTTCGCCGAGATCAACTCAGCCGCCCTATCGGTGGATTGTACCGTGCTGCGACAGTATCTGGAGGAACACGCCCCCCGTCACACAGGGCCAACTACCGCCCGGCCCGTCGCCCACGCTGACACGGAGCAGTTGCCGCCGGTATTTATTTTTGCAGCCTGCTGGCGTACCGGCAGTACCCTGCTGCAGCGCATCCTCAACAGCAGCGACCAACTGATGATCTGGGGAGAACCGGGGTATCTTGATTTGATGCGGCGGGTTTATGACATGCTGACCCGCCAGACCGCCAACCAGGAACAGGTGTGGGACACCCTCCAGAAAACCGGATTTTCCGATCAGTGGTTGCCGAATCTGGCCCCCAGGCGTGAATGGACCCGGGAAGCCCTGCGGGAGTTTTTCCAGCGACTGTACTTCACCAACGCAACCTCCGTTAAGCCAACCTGTCGGGGCTGGGGCATGAAGGAAGTCAGGGCCGGTGCCATTGGCAATGCCGAATTTTTGCACCGGTTATTCCCTGATGCCCGTTTCATTTTTCTGTTCAGGCATCCGGTGTCTTGTTTTGAGTCAGTGATTGCCAGCCAGTTTTACCGGAATTTCGCCGATCCCCTCTATCCGATGAAAGTGTATCGGGAAAACCTCGACAACGTCCTGGCCCTGCGGCAGACACCCCCGGCCTATGCCTGGCACAGCCTGCGCCATGAGGACATGATTGGCCCTGAACGGACGGCTGTGCTGGATGAATTGTTTGACTTCATTGGGGTATCGCGCCCACCGGCGACCGAATCGGTTATAACCCGCAGGAAACTGGGTGGCTCGCACAACAAGGTGCCCCTGGCAGACGATTTACGGGCTCAACTCGTGGCGTTAATGGGGGATGGACCCGCTCAACTGGGCTATGACCTGCAAACAGGACAGGGTGCTGGATGATCTGGCTTGCAGTGACGTGAATTCAGGATACTTAACCTGAATCGACGTCAGCGACACCGCTACCGCTGGGCTGCCGTCAGCACGATGGCGATGTCACCCACCTGCAAAATCCAGTCATGCGGTGGCGGCGATATGAACTCACCGGCCCGCTTGACGCTCAGCGTGACAACACCGTGTCGGGCGTGCATGTCCGCAACGGTCAGGCCACGCCAGACACTTTCTGCATCAATTTCGCGCTGTTCCAGCCACCCCTGGTTTTTTTCATTGTGAGCGGAACGCGAATACCACCAGTTGCCGATCTCGGGATGCAGCATGTGGGAGGCCATTTCACGCCCGCTGACGATGGCGGGAATACGTACATGATCCGCCCCGGCCAGATACAGTTTTTTCATCTCACGGGGGTCGTTGACCCGCGTCATGATGCGCAGAGTTTCGTTGCCTGCCCGCCGGGCAATATTACGGGCTCCGATTACAATGGAGAGATTGTCCCGATCATCGTCCCAGGTAGAAATCAGACCGGCCGCACGCTCGATACCGGCTTGTAACAACAGCATGACATCGGTCGGATCGCCCAGCAGGTAGGGTATTCCCACCTTTTCACTGACTTCGGGCAGGGACAGGGACTCATACACATCCAGATCAACCGGCTCATAATTGGTCAGATACCTGATTTTTTTACTGAAATACTCCGGATGGGTATGCAGCAGGGTTTTGCGAAGTCTGTCCGCATCGGTATCAATGACCAGAAAATCTACACCGGCCAGGTTGAAGTCTTCGGCAATGCGGGCTCCCAGCCAGTCCGCACCGCACAGGATGTAGTGGTTCTGCAGGGCATCAATTCGTTTCATGAGTTTGCTCCGGTGACGGGCGGCCAGTCGACGTTCACGGTTCTGGATGGCATAGGCTGACAGATTGGTAAAGGCGTATCCCCCCAAACTGATCGCCAGCAGAGTGAATCCGATGATAAACAGCCTGCCAACCGTGGATTGTGGAGTCAAATCACCATAACCGACGGTGGTCATGGTGATGACAGTGGCGTAAAGGGCATTCAGCAGGGACCAGCCTTCAGTGAAAGACAGGGTCAGTGTCCCCGTCGTAATCAGTGCAAGCAAAAACAGAAGACTGCGTGTCATGTCGGTTCGGGAGAGAACCTTTTGAGTCTCAACCATTTGATGCACGAACCAGGTGATTATCGACATGAATCGTATCCGGATTATAGTTAACCCAAGTTTGAGAGAGGGGACGGGGCTCGGTGATCCGGGTTAGTCGCCACTCGCCATTCAAACGGCCACTTCGGCGGGAATGGGCGGGCAGGGCGCGTAACCCTGTATGTCAAGGTCGCTCAGGGTGTACTCGAACAGGCTCGGCGGTTTGCGTTTGATGAGGAGTTGGGGCCAGGGACGCGGAATCCGGGCAATCTGTGTCCGGGCTTGCTCCAGGTGGTTGTTGTAAAGGTGGACATCACCACCAAACCACACGATTTCGCCCGGTTGGTAGCCGCATTGTTCGGCCAGCAGATGGGTCAGCAAGGCCAGATTGGCGATATTCCAGCCCAGCCCCAGAAAGGCATCCGCAGAACGCTGCATGAGGGCGGCGGACAATTTGCCGGTGTCGAGCGACACGAAAAACTGGTAGGTTTTGTGGCAGGGGGGTAGGGCCATCTGATCCAGTTGGGCCACGTTCCAGCCTTCAAACAGTAGTCGCCGTGAGGTCGGGCTGGTTTTGAGTGCCTCGACCAGGCAGGCGATTTGATCAATGTCACCGCCCTGGCCGTCCGGCCAGTGTCGCCACTGGTAGCCGTAAACCGGCCCCAGATCCCCCCATTCAGCGGCAAAAGCGTCGTCGGCCAGAATCCGCTGCTCAAATTCGTCCTGACTGAGCGATTCGCCGGTCTGGTTGCGGTAACGCTGCAGGGGCCAATCAGTCCAGATGCGTACGTTCTGTTGCAGTAGCGGGCGGATGTTGCGGTCACCGGACAGCATCCATAGTAGTTCCCGGAAAGCTGTTTTCCAGTAAATCCGTTTGGTGGTCAGCAGCGGAAAGCCCTGGGCCAGATCAAACCGCAGGGTATACCCGAACAGAGCCCGGGTTCCAACTCCGGTGCGGTCGATGCGGGGTTCACCCTGCTCAAGCAGAGCCCGCAACAAATCCAGATAACGTTGTTCCGGGTGGTTCATCTCGGCACCGGTTTGAGACCATACGCCAGTCCCAGCAGTATCGCTCCCAGAATGAGCATGGGCAGGCTCAGGATCTGACCCATTGTCAGCCAGCCGAATGCCAGGTAGCCGATGTGGGCATCCGGCAGGCGTACGAATTCGACCGTAAAACGAAACAAGCCGTAGAGCAGGATGAATAATCCGGTGAGTGCCCCGCGTGGCGGGTTCAGACGTCCTGCCAGGTTCAGGGCCAGAAACAGCACGATGCCTTCGAGAAAGGCTTCATACAGTTGCGAGGGATGACGCGGTTCCGGGCCTGCCAGCGGGAAAACCATGGCCCAGGGAACGTCGGTGGGCTTGCCCCAGAGTTCGCCGTTGATGAAATTGCCGATACGTCCGGCGAATAGTCCGATGGGAACATAACCGGCGATGAAATCGGTCAGCGCAAAAAAGGAGATTTTCTGCAGCCCGGCAAACAAGCCGATACCGATCAGCCCACCGATCAGTCCGCCGTGAAATGCCATGCCCCCTTCCCAGACCCGGAACAGCACCAGGGGGTCTGTCAGAAAAGTGGAAAAATTATAGAAGAAGGTATAACCCAGTCGCCCGCCGATAATCATGCCCATGGCTGCGTAGAAGATGAGGTCTTCCACCTGGGGGACACTCCAGGGGAGATTACAGCGCAGGGTTTTGCGTCTGGCCAAAAACCAGGCAGAGGCGATTCCCACGACGTACATCAGTCCGTACCAGTGTACCTTGAAGGAACCTACACTGATGGCGACAGGATCAATATTGGGATAGGGCAACATACCGGGTATCTCCGTGACAGAAACAGG
>CAIVXW010000111.1 GCA_903910005.1 uncultured Methylococcaceae bacterium | reverse complement strand
GGGAACCGGTCTGGGCCTGCCCATTTGTCAGGAAATCATCGCCCATCACGGCGGCAGGCTGTGGGTCGAGAGTGAACCCGGTGTGGGCAGTACCTTCAGCTTCAGCGTACCGCTAAAACCCCGCTCAGGCGATCAACCCGATGGGACGTGACATCAATCTCAAACGCCTGTGCCAGCGCGAACCGGCCCGAACCCTGCTCACCCGCCTGATGGCGTTGAGCCCCGAACCGCTCAGTCTGTACGATGGCGACGGTACGCTGATCCTGCAATCGGCCGGGCAAGGGCTTGAACCCCCGGCCCGGGTGGAGGTTCTGATCCCGACCGGAGACGGGCCAGGCATCCCCGCACGGGTGACGGGCGGAAGCCAGGCCGGACTGCTGGCCGACTGGGTGACTTTCATCCTGCAAAAGGAGCAGGACAGCCGGGAACTGGCCCGCGACACCCTGAGCAAATACAAGGAACTGAGCCTGCTCTATGAACTGGGGGAAAAAATCGCCGCCTGTGTGGATGCAGCCGAACTGGCCACGCTGACCTTAACCGAAGCCCGAGCCCTGTTGCCCCGGGCCGATGACCTGGCCCTGGGCATCCTGACCGGCGATGAATCGTTGGATCGGCTCAGGGTTCAGGCCGGTGAGGGCGGCCGGTTTGAACCCGGCCAAACGCTCGGAGTGATCGACGGCATTACCCGGCAGGTGCTGACCGGAGGAGCCGCCGAGCTGGTCAACCGCCCCGATCAGGATGCCCGGTTTCAGGCCAGTCCGGGCCTCCTGAATGGCATTCAGGCCATGCTTTGCGTGCCACTCAAAATCCGTGACCGGGTGTTGGGCGTGTTACTGGTCGTCAGTGAGCGGGAAACCGCTTTCAATGCCGCCGCGTTGAAAGTCCTTAATCTTCTGGCATCGCAGGTTGGGCTGGCACTGGGACGTATCCGGCTGATTGAGGCCCGGGTTGAGCAGGAGCGGCTGGAGGAATCGCTCAGGCTGTCCAGGGCCATACAAACCAGCCTGTTGCCGGGCGAATTTCCCCGTTTTGGCCAGGGCAGTCCGGTCGACCTGTACGCCTGCATGGAACCGGCCCGTCAGGTGGGGGGTGATTTTTATGATTTTTTCCCGCTGGATGAACACACCCTGTTGCTGGTCATTGGTGATGTATCCGACAAGGGCATGGCGGCGGCCCTGTTCATGGTGATGGTCAGAACCCTGATCCGGGCCAACGCACCGGTCTGCCGGTTGCCTCAGCGCATACTGGGTACCATCAACCCGGAACTCTGCCGCGACAACGATGCCCTGATGTTTGTGACCCTGTTCGTGGCGACCCTCAATACCCAAACCGGCCAACTGACCTACAGCCTGGCCGGGCACAACCCGCCGCTGGTGTTGGGACGGGATGGATCAGTGCAATGGCTGCCCGGCGATAGCGGCACCGCGCTGGGCATTGTGGAGTCGGCCCGTTTCTGCACCCGGACGACCACCCTCGGGCCAGGGGATGGCCTGATTCTCTACACCGACGGCATCAGCGAAGCCCTGAACAGCCAACTGGAAGAATTCGGCGAGGCCCGCCTGATGGCCCTGCTGCAAAACCGGGCGCGACTGGATGCCGCACAACTGGTCGAAATCATCCTGCAGGCGGTGCAAGGCTTTACCCTGGGAGCCGAACAGTCCGATGATTTCACCCTGCTGGCGGTGCGGCGCGGTGACTGAACCCCCTTGCCCGGGCACTGCCAGTGGCGCACTGTCCCTGCAGGCTCTACAATGCACGGCTACTGCGTAGCGGGACAGAGGTTTGCCCATGCTTTTGCCGCGATCATCCGGTTTTTGCATACCGGATACACAATAATCAGAACACAGCCTAACGGTTCACGATGAGCGAAAATCAGTTCAACATATTCATCGTCGACGACGATCCAATTTCCCGCCACGTACTCAAATCCTTTCTCAAGGATTCGGGCTATCTGGTCACCGAATTCGGGAGTGGCGAGTCGATACTGACCTCCCAGCACCGATTGTCCGGTCTGGTATTGATGGATGTCGAGATGCCTGGCATCAACGGCATAGAAACCTGCCGTCGCTTGCGGGAAATGGTAGACAACCAGATACGGTTCATCTTCATCTCGGCCCATGACAACATGGAAACCCGGATCAAGGCCTACGATGCCGGCGGGGCCGATTACATCTGCAAACCGTATTCCCGGGCAGAACTGATCCGCAAGGTCAAGGTAGCGGAGGAGGAATTTCATCGGCATCAGGGCATCATGCTGCAAGCCGAGGTGGCCCAGCAGGCGGCATTCAGTGCCATTTCCAGCCTGGGAGAAGCCGGCATCCTGTTTGAGTTTCTGCGTAAATCCCACGTGGCCGAATCACTCGACCAACTGGCCGTCACCATACGCCAGGCCGTCAGGGAGTTTGGCCTCGGGATTTTGCTGGAACTGCGCCAGGGAGAAGACAAACACTGCTACTCCAACACACCGGAATGCAGCCCGCTGGAGCAGGCCATTCTGGAACACGCCCGCAGCAAGGGACGCATGGCCTGGGTCAAGGAATGCCTGGTGGTCAATTACGATCAGGTTTCGATGGTGATTTCCGGCTTTGACCGGGACGACGATACCCTGATCGGGCGCCAGCGGGATCACCTGTCGTTTATTGCCGAAGCCAGCAATAACCGCATTGAACAACTCAATCAGGGCGTATCCGGGCATGGCAAGACACTGCCTGGCCGCGATGAACTCAACGGCATCAGCGCGGCCCTGCGCCAACTGGAGCAGTCACAACTGATGCATATCGACCAGGCCCTCAGTGCCAGTGAGAGCTACATGCCTCACCTGAACCACGTACTGGGCGATCTGGATCTGGACGAATTACAGAAAATGGTACTGCGCGATGAGGCTCTGCGCGTCATGAAGCAGGTGAATGAATACCTGCAAAGGGAATCCATGCTGAGCGAACAGTTGTCCAGCGTTTTACTTCAGCTTGATGGCCTGTCCAAAGGCCTCTGAAACCGGGTGAATGCGGAGTAACGGTCAGGCCCGAGGCCCGGTGTCCAGTATTCAGCAACCAGGGCCACGGCGGTGAAATCACGGCCCCTCGATCAGTCGCGCTACGTCACCCTGACACTCGGAACACTGGCCCACCAGTACCAGATCACCGCGTTCGATGGTTCCGCCAGAATGGGTGATCGTCACTTCTTGAAGGCATCGCCCGCACCACACATTGGCCAGCAAAAGCTGGCGGATGTTCGCAGGAATGGATTCCCAGCGTTGGCGGGCGGCGTGGGTAAATTCGGGATGAGGCCGCTGAGACGGCGCAGGTTTTTTTTCAACCATGGATGGCGGGTTGTGCAGGTGAGTGAAGACTGAAGCGGTTGTTGTCAGCCAGATTGCTGGCCGGGCGGCGGACACAAAAAAAACCCAACCGGTAAAGGTTGGGTTTTACAATTGGTGGGCCCTCAAGGACTTGAACCTTGGACCAAGGGATTATGAGTCCCCTGCTCTAACCAACTGAGCTAAGGGCCCGTGACTACGCGTTCAATGGGGCGGCATTATAAACGCAGCTGACATAAATGAACAGCGACATCGGTGGGGCGGCATGTCGGCCTTGGCCGGACATGCCGTTCCGGATTCAGGTGTCAGACCAGACCGTCCAGGTATTTTTCGGCATCCAGGGCCGCCATGCAGCCGGATCCGGCTGAGGTAACCGCCTGCCGGTAAACCGAGTCCGCCACATCGCCTGCCGCGAATACGCCGGGAATGTTGGTAGCAGTGGCATTGCCCTGACTGCCGCCCTTGATGGTCAGATAGCCCTGCTGCATGTCAAGCTGTCCATTGAACAGCTCGGTATTGGGCGAATGGCCAATCGCGATGAATATCCCCTCCAGTTCAATGTCCCGGGTGGTTGCCTCGCTGACATGGCGAATCCGCAAACCCGTGACGCCGCTGCTATCTCCCAGCACCTCGTCAACCACCTGATTCCAGGCGATGGACACCCGCCCCTCCCGTTCCCTGTCCAGCAGTTTCTGGATCAGAATTTTTTCGGCCCGGAATTTATCCCGGCGGTGGACTACGGTCACATGAGCAGCAATGTTGGCCAGATACAGGGCTTCCTCGACTGCGGTATTGCCACCGCCGACCACGGCGACCCGCTTGTTGCGATAAAAGAAACCGTCACAGGTGGCGCAGGCGGAAACACCCCGTCCCTTGAAGGCTTCTTCCGAGGGCAGTCCCAGGTAACGGGCCGATGCCCCGGTCGCGATGATGACGGCATCAGCGGTATAAACCCCGGCATCCCCGCTCAGACGGAAGGGTCGGGTGGAAAGATCAGCCGTATGGATGTGATCAAAGATGATCTCGGTCTCGAACCGCTCGGCATGACGGCGCATGCGTTCCATCAGTTC
>CAIVXW010000110.1 GCA_903910005.1 uncultured Methylococcaceae bacterium | reverse complement strand
GATGATCCTGATCCCCAACCTCGCCTGTATCGCCGGTGTATTCACCCTGGGCTTTGGTGTAGCGGCTTCGGTGGTCACCAACAACATTGCCTCACTGGGCGCACTCGCCAACGGCGTCTGGCCGATGCGCAAGGTTTCCCAACTGGAGGCCGAACGCAGAAAACGCCTTGAGCTGGAACTGCACCATGCCGGCATCACGGAAGACAACATGGATCACCAGGCCCAGTCGTCAACGACAAAAGCCTGAATGATCTCATTCTGACCTGCAGGCTGAAACCCATACCCCAATAACCCGGGGTACGGGTTTCTTGCTGCGTGTCGCAAGCCAGACCCCAACACTATGACTACCGCAATACTGGCACCTACCCTGCAATTCGGCCGAGACGAATTGCGTATCGTCTACCCTGCCCTGTTCGGAGCCGAAGGCAGTGTTCAGTGCCGTCGTTTCATCCGGCGGGTCTTTGCCTTTGTAGAGGTAGGCTCCGTCAGCATCGAACCGGACGCAGGCAACGCCGTCATCCGGTATCAGGTCGATGAGCAGGCTCGCAGACCCTTTTTGCAAAAACTGGCTGATGCCCTGGGTGGTCAGTCGGAAGGACTCGATGATCGGCAACTGGGCTACTGGATGCCGGGTCACGCACTCTCCCTGTACCGGTTTGGCGAACTGGTCTCCCGGTTTGAAGTGGCCCAGACCGGCCCGGGTCGCCTGCTGTTGCGTCATTCTGCCATCAGTCACGATGCAGCCTTGCGTAAACGGCTGGAGGATGCGGTAAAAACCCTGACCGGGGTCAAAAAAGCCACCGCCACGGCATCAACCGGACGCCTCTGGGTGGTTTTTGAACCGGAACGGATTGATCTGACCCAGGTGGTTCGCATGGCCGAGATTCAGCTCGGCACCGCCAGCACGGCGTTGGCCACCCTCAACATCACTCAGCCAAAAATGGTTCTGGCCAACACCACCCTCGGCTTCGCCCTGCTGGCCGAACTGGCCGTACCGGCCCTGCTGCCGCTGTGCTTCGGCCTGCTGGTGGTATCCAGCCTGGCCAATCTCAAGGATGCCGCCCGCGAACTGGGCAAGGGCAAGCTGGGCCTGCCGGTGTTGTATACCGGGATTTTGGCCTGCTCGATCGCCACCGGTCAGGTGATCGCCAATGCCATGATGCTGTGGTTGTTCCGATTCTGGGTACGACGCTCCAACAAGGCCATGGCCGAAAGCTGCCGCACCCTGGTGGAAACCAGCCTGCCCATCCCGACCCACACCTACCTGGTGCGCTCCGAAACCGTCGATGCGGTCGTCACCACTGAATCCCTGCAAGTGGGTGATCGCATCCGCATCGAGGCCCCTGCCGCCGTACCGGCGGATGGCCGGGTCGTTTCAGGCAGCGGCCTGGTTGAACAGCGGGCAGTTTGTGCAGGCAGCACACCAAAACGGCTGATAGCCGGTGACGAAATACTGGCAGGCAGCACGCTGGTAGCGGGCAAGATCGAGGTTGAAGTCACCCGGATCGGTCTGGAACGCCAGGCCGCCCAAATTGCCCGGACCATTTTCCATACCGCCAGCCAGTTTGGTCATGACCCGGATATCCGCAACCACTATCGGGCCATTGCTGACCGCAAGACCTACCCTACCCTCGCATTGGCCGGAGCCGGTTACCTGGTAGGTGGCCTGCTCACGGTCGGTGCCGTACTACACTCGGGATCATGTACCGGTGCCAACCTCGCCATTCCCATACAGACTCTGCATGACATGGGGTATGCCCTGGAACGCGGGGTCATCACCCGAACTCCCGGCTCACTCAACCGACTGGGCGAAAGCGGCTTCGTGGTACTGGACGATCACCCGGCCTGGTCGCTCACCCGCATGGAACTGGCCGAACTCGACTCCCGTCTGACCGAATCCGAAACCGACAACCTGCTTAAACTGGTGGCAGGTGCCGCCCTGTATCTGGGTGATGAACGAACCAGTGCCCTGATGGATGTCTGCCAGGCCAAAGGCCTGACCGTGCAGCAACCGCCCCTGATCGCCCTGGAGCGGGATCATAT
>CAIVXW010000109.1 GCA_903910005.1 uncultured Methylococcaceae bacterium | reverse complement strand
CCCCATGAACTGGTTCCGGAATGGGAACAACAAGCCGCCGTGCTGCTGGCCTGGCCTTATGGCGGGGGGGATTTTGACCCGTGGCTTGCCAGTGTTGAGGATACCTATGAACATATTACCCTGGCCATTAGCCAGCGTCAGACGGTTATCCTGATCTGCCAAACCGATGCACAAGCCAGTGCAGTCAGTGACCGCCTGGCGGCACGGTCTGCCCGTCTCGCCAATATCCGCTTCGTTTGCCTGCCTCATGATGATATCTGGGTCAGGGATACCGCGCCGCTTACGGTGCGCTCCGGTTCCCGGCTGGGCTATCTGGCTTTTCGCTTCAATGGATGGGGTGAAAAATACCCGCACGAAAAGGATGCCCAACTGGCCCGCGCCCTTCATTCAACCGGAGTGCTGGGTAATATCCCGCTTGAATCGGTGGATTTGGTGCTGGAAGGCGGCAGTATTGAAGTCGATGGCGCGGGCACCCTGATGACGACCCGTCGCTGTTTGCTTAACCCCAACCGCAATCCGGCCCATAGCCAGGCCGATATAGAAGGGTATCTGCGTGACAGGCTGGGTGCCCGGCGTATTTTGTGGTTAAGCCACGGCCATGCCGAAGGCGACGATACCGATGCCCATATTGATACCCTGGCCCGGTTTTGTAATCCCGCCACCATTGCATACACCGCCTGTGACCGTGAGGATGATGCCCTGTATGCCGGCTTCCAGGCCATGGAGCAGGAATTACGCGGGTTTACCCGGCTTGATGGCCAACCCTACGAGCGGGTTCCGTTACCCATTCCCCGCCCCATCCTGAGTGAATCGGGCCAGCGTTTGCCCGCAACCTATGCCAATTTTCTGATCATCAATGGCGCGGTACTGGTACCCGTGTATCAGGATCCGGCAGACGCAATCGCACTTGAACGACTGGGACGGTGTTTTCCAGACCGGGAACTCATACCCATTCCGTCCATTCCGCTGATTCGTCAATACGGCAGCATTCACTGCATGACCATGCAGTTTCCCCAGCCCGTAACCCAAGGTATTCCATGACTTGCACCACACCCTCGCTCCTCCGGGTCGCCTTTATTCAGCAGGCCTGCAATCTACCCTCGGCTGCGGACAACCTGGCCGTGTCGGAACAGGCCATTCGCCAGGCAGCCGACCAGGGAGCCCGCCTGATAATATTGCCCGAACTGCACACAGGTTCCTATTTCTGCCAGGTAGAAGCGACTGACTGTTTTGACCTGGCCGAGCCGATTCCAGGACCCGCCACTGCGCGGTTGGGCGACCTTGCCCGTGCGTTGAATGCCGTAATAGTGGGTTCGCTGTTTGAAAGGCGGGCACCCGGTTTGTATCACAATACAGCGGTGGTACTGGACAGCGATGGCACCCTGGCAGGAATCTATCGAAAAATGCACATACCCGATGATCCTGGCTATTACGAGAAGTTTTATTTCACGCCGGGCGATCGGGGTTTTACCCCGATCAAAACGTCGGTGGGAACCCTGGGAGTGCTGGTTTGCTGGGATCAATGGTATCCTGAAGCGGCCCGGTTGATGGCGTTGGCCGGGGCTGAACTGCTGATTTACCCGACCGCAATCGGCTGGGATCCGGCCAGTGACGAGGCGGAAAAACAGCGACAACTGGAGGCCTGGATCACGATACAGCGGGGCCACGCCGTCGCCAATGGCTTGCCGGTGATAGCCTGCAACCGCATCGGTCATGAACCCGATCCCGGTCAGCACAGTCAGGGTATCCAGTTTTGGGGGAATAGTTTTGCCGCAGGCCCACAGGGCGAGTTCATGGCGCGGGCCAGCGCGGCAGAGACCGGTACATTCGTGGTGGACATTGATCGGAAACGCACGGAAGACGTGCGGCGGATATGGCCGTTTTTACGGGACAGGCGGATTGAGGAGTATGGTGACATCAGCAAACGTTACCGCGAC
Source organism: uncultured Methylococcaceae bacterium (assembly GCA_903910005.1). Lineage (GTDB taxonomy): Bacteria > Pseudomonadota > Gammaproteobacteria > Methylococcales > Methylococcaceae > CAIVXW01. Next base: position 241 of record CAIVXW010000109.1, on the reverse strand, counting down.
TGATTGACCTGTCTGAAGTGCCGGGGAAGCCGCTGGTGAATGTTCAGGCATGCAAAAGGGGGATGTTACCTTATTCCAGGTAACGCCCCCCTGCATAAACCGGAAACCCTGAGACGTCAGGGATCAGCCGATTTCAAATTCATTCATGGAACGACCGGACTCCAGCAGGGAAGTCAGCCACTTGGGCTTCATGCCACGGCCACTCCAGGTTTGGGCATGGTTATAAGGATTTTGGTACTTG
>CAIVXW010000108.1 GCA_903910005.1 uncultured Methylococcaceae bacterium | reverse complement strand
TCCACATCGGCCTTGATGTCGAAAAAATCAACCGGGCGGGTGGGTATTCCCCATTGCTCCGGCAAAACCGGCCCCAGCACCAGACCCGCCAGAGCGGGCACTTGATGCAGGGTTTCACCCTGTTGCTGAAATCTGAGACCGCTTTCAAAGAAGCGCACACGGGTCTGTTGACGGTTGATATTGTTGAGGGCCGCGCCCAGCAACCCCACCCAAAGGCTGGTACGCATTACCGCCATATCCCGGGAGATGGGATTTTTCAACATCAGGGGCGTTTGATCCGGATCAATGCGCTTTTGCCAGACCGGATCGACGAAACTGTAGGTAATGGCTTCCTGATAACCCCGATCCACCAATGTATCCTTGATTCGATCAGGATCGAGCCGGGTTTCGGTCACCGGGCGCATGTCTGCCTGCAGGGTCAGTGGCCGACGCGGCAGGCGATCATACCCGTACACCCGGCCAATTTCCTCAATCAGATCGGCTTCCAGATGGATGTCGAAGCGGAATGAGGGAGGGGTTACGCGCCAACCCTGTTCGATGGCCTCGGTCTTCATGCCCAGTCGGTTCAGGATACCGTGTACGCTGTCGGGAGCCAGGTCAAGGCCAAGCAGACGGTGGATACGTTCAGTCCGCAGAATGACGGACTCCCGCCGGGGCAGGTGAGCGGTTTGGGTAAACGCCGTAACCGGGCCAATCTGACCACCGCCCAGCGATACGATCAAACCGGTGGCCCGGGCCAGGGCGCGTTCCTGTAATTCAGGATCAACCCCGCGTTCGAAGCGGTGGGATGAATCCGTACTCAGGCCATAACGGCGGGCCTGGCCCATCAGGTGTTCCGGTGCAAAGAACGCGCATTCCAGGAAGATATCAGTGGTGGTGGCACTGACCGCCGAATCACTGCCGCCCATGATGCCAGCCAGAGCCAGCGGGCGGGTCTCATCGGCAATAACCAGGGTATCGTCACGCAAAGTGACCGTTTCACCGTTCAGCAGGGCCAGGGTTTCGCCGGTGTGGGCTTGTCGCACCTGAATGCCGCCCTGCAACGTGGCCGCATCAAAGGCATGCAGGGGTTGTCCCAGTTCCAGCAGGACGAAATTGGTAACGTCCACGATCAGTCCCAGCGAACGGATACCGGAACGACGCAGGGACTCTCGCAACCAGAGTGGTGTTTCCGCCCCCGCTGCAACCCCCCGAATCAACCGCCCCAGGTAACGGGGACAGGCTTCCGGTACGTCAATCCGGACAGGCAGACACTCCGTAAGCGTTTCCGGGAGCGTTTCGATGGCAGGATGGCGGAGATCCAACTCATTCAGCAGGGCTACCTCGCGGGCGATGCCCAGAACGCTCAGGCAGTCGGCCCGATTCGGGGTCAGATCGACTTCAATGCTTCGGTCATCCAGCCGCAGGTAGTCACGGAGACACGCGCCGGTCGGTGCATCGTCCGGCAATTCCAGCAAGCCTCCAGTGTCTTCGTCCAGACCCAGTTCCCGGGCAGAGCAAAGCATGCCGAAGGATTCCACTTCCCGCAAACGGGTCGGCTTGATGACCAGATCACCCGGCAATCGGGCACCCTCAAGAGCCAGCGGAGCCTTGAGGCCAGGGCGGGCATTAGGGGCACCACAGACAATCTGTAAAGGTTCGCCGGTGCCGGTGGAGACCCGACAGACCCGCAGCCGGTCGGCTTTGGGATGCGGGGTGGTTTCCTGAATTTCACCCACCACCACGCCGACAAAGGCACCGGCCACGGGTTCCGCGCCGTCGACTTCCATACCGGCCATGGTCAATTGGTGGATCAACCGGGTGGTATCCAGTTCCGGATTGACGAATGTTCGGAGCCAGGCTTCACTGAATCGCATGATAAACCGTCGGATAGTGTGCTTCAGAAGGCAGCAAACTGCTGCAGGAACCGGAGGTCATTTTCAAAGAAAAGACGCAGGTCGTTGATGCCGTAACGCAACAGGGTGAGACGCTCAACCCCCAACCCGAAAGCCAACCCGGTATAGTGTTCCGAATCAATGCCAACCTGGGCGAAAACCCGGGGATGAATCATGCCGCACCCCATCACTTCCAGCCAGCCGGTCTGCTTGCACACCCGGCAGCCAGAACCTTCGCAGATTACGCAGCGGATGTCGACTTCGGCAGAAGGCTCGGTGAAGGGAAAATAGGAGGGTCTGAAGCGAACTTCGCTGTCCTTTTCAAAATACAGGTTGAGGAATTGGTAAAGGATGCCTCTCAGATCGGCAAAACTCACCCCGGTATCCACCACAAAACCTTCGACCTGATGAAACATGGGGGTGTGGGTCAGGTCGGAATCGCAGCGGTAAACCCGGCCAGGGGCTATGACCCGAAACGGCGGAGAGCCGGACTGCATGACCCGGGCCTGAACCGGCGAGGTATGGGTACGCAGCAGCAGATGATCGTCAAAATAGAAGGTGTCGTGC
>CAIVXW010000107.1 GCA_903910005.1 uncultured Methylococcaceae bacterium | reverse complement strand
GCAGTTCCCCGGCGGATCAATGCCATGGAGTCGGCGATGGATGTGGTCATGAATTCCCCTGTCGAGCAAAAATGCAGGGATTCTAAGGGGTGCTACAGGATGCAAACAAGTGCCAGTGCCGTGTTATAGGGGTGCTACAGGATGCAAACAAGTGCCAGTGCCGTGTTATCCGGTATTCTTCATGCCGGCGGCAATGGCATTGATTGACCGCAGCAGCGGATCCATCCAGGGATTGTCGGATTTGTCATCCGGATCGAAAGCCCTGACCCGGCGCAGCATGGCAATCTGGATATAGTTGAGCGGATCCAGATACGGTTTGCGCCGCACCAGCGACAGGCGCAGTTCCGGGTTTTCTTCCAGCAGGGTGTTGATGTCGGCAATGTTGAGGATTTGCACGATGGCCCGGCGGTATTCCTGGCTGATCAGGTGATACGCCGGTATGGCGACGCTGTGATCCCGGCACAGGGCTGCATAATCGCGGGCAATCTCCATATCCGATTTGGCAAGGGCCATCTGGGCATTGCTGAGCAGGGTTCGGAAAAACGGCCAGTCCCGGTACATGTTCTGCAGTTTGATCAGGCGGGCACTGTCACTGCCGCGCCAGGTTTCCAGGGCAGTCCCCAGACCATACCAGGCCGGCAGGGTTTGCCGCGACTGAGCCCAGGCAAACACCCAGGCAATCGCCCGAACCGAGTACTTGGAACGGTCCTGCTTGCGGCGATGGGACGGGCGGGAGCCGATGTTAAGCAAGCCGATTTCACTGAGCGGGGTCGATTCGTAAAAATAATCGAGAAAGCCCGGTTCCTGTTCGGTTAGTTGCCGATAGGTTTTTTCACCCAGTTCGGCAATCTCATCCATGATTCCCAGATAATCACGCCGTTCTTCTTCCGGTACCCGGATCAGGCTCAGGCTGGCCTTGAGCAGGCCGGTCACCCCCATGGTGAGTTCATAGACCGCCGTTTCCTTGTTGTTGTATTTGTAGAAAATCACTTCTCCCTGCTCGGTAAACTTGATCTGCCCACCCACCGTACCCACAGGCTGGGCCATGATGGCGGCGTGGGTGGGACCACCTCCGCGCCCGACCGTACCGCCCCGACCATGGAAAATGCGGCAGGGTATACCGTTGGCCGCACCAATGCGGGTGATGGTGCGCTGGGCTTCGTAAAGATTCCAGGCACTGGCCAGAATGCCGCCGTCCTTGCAGGAATCAGAGTAGCCCAGCATGATCTCCTGAGGTTCGGCCAGGGCTGTCAGCATCTCGCGATAGGCCGGACAACCGAACAGGCGTTGCAGAACCGGCTCAATCTGCTCCAGATCATGGATGGTCTCGAACAGGGGGCTGACGCCCAGATGGCAAAACCAGTGCCCTCCGATCCGGCCCACCAGCCCGCTTTGTGCCGCCAGAAACAGCACCTCCAGAATATGGCTGGCACTGTGGGTCATTGAGATGACATAGCGTCCGATGCAGGCCGGGCCGACTTCCCGGCGCAGTCTGGCAATGACCTCGAAAACCTTGACGGTTTCGCGGGTGGTCGCCGAGAGGGTGCCCGGATCACAGGTGAAGGGGTTGGCACTGGCAATGGCGTCAGCCAGCAGGCTCATGCGCTCGTCTTCGGCCAGGGCGGTGTAATCAAGGTGCAGGGTAGCCGCCAGTATCTCGGCCACCGCCTCCGAATGACGGGTGGATTCCTGGCGAATATCCAGCGGCATCAGATGAAATCCGAAGGTTTCCACCATCCGGATGAGATCATG
>CAIVXW010000106.1 GCA_903910005.1 uncultured Methylococcaceae bacterium | reverse complement strand
CTTTGCGGGAAACGGGCCGGGCGACCGGCATAACCGGCCCGCAGTTGCCGCAGCAGTGAAATCAGCGTATCGCCGACCAAAGCATCGACTTCGTCCAGCATCAAAACGGCGGGTTTTTGCTCCAGTTCGGCCCAGGCCGTCAGCATGTCGGTTAGTACATCGTTGGGATTGTCCTGACGGTGTTGCTGCAACCAGTCAATCATCCGGGTCTCGCCGGCATCAATCCTGATCTGTCGGGCCAGCACCTGAATGACCGCCCCGATACCCAGGGCCACATCATGCCGGGCAGTCTGCGCCCCTTCGATGTTGGCATACACCGCCCGGTAGCCGCCGCTGGCGTTCAGGTAGTCGACCAAAGCCCGGAGCGAGGTGGTTTTGCCGGTCTGGCGCGGGGCGTGGAGGACGAAGTAGCGTTTGGCCTGGATCAGCGACAGTACCTCCAGATGGTCGATACGGGCGAGGGGATCAATCAGATAATGATCCGATACCTCGGAGGGACCGGCGGTGTTGAATTGGCGTGTGTAGGTCATGGGGATTACTTTATAAAGTAGCGTGAGGGGCGCATTATAACCGGCGGCCAGAGCGTGATGCGCTCCCGGGCGACACCGGCGAGTGGCAGACAGTATTTTCGACCCGCCGGGATGCACGGCCCGGTGGGAAAAGTCACCCGCTTTTTACCTTGTCGTTCCAGCCAGGGCAACCTGAAGCACCCGCCCATTCCCCATTCACACCTCATCCCGAATTCACATCAGGGATCAAGTGTCTGGTGGCCGGTTTGCCTTGCGGTTTGCCAGCAGTAAAATCAGCCCGAGTACCCCGCTGCCCAAGGCAATATCAGCCCAGATTCCTCCGGTCAGCATGCTGGCGGCTCCACCGCCCACCAGCAGTGTCAGACCGGTCAGGGCCGTTCGGCTTTGCAGGCTCTGAACCGGTGGGTGCGGCGGGCGTGGCAGCGGCTTTATATCAACCCGCTCGTGTTCAAATGATGCCGCGTCGTCCAGCGGTTCCAGGTGGGTTATGATGGTGGTGGCCCGGAACAGGGCACGAATCTCCGACTCAATCTGTTCCACCACGTCATGCGCCTGCTTGACCGTGTAGTCACCCGGTACCAATACGTGTACCGTAATGAGCCGGTGGCTGCCAGCCTGCCGGGTACGTAAATCGTGAAAATCCAGGCCTTGTGTCTGATAGTGCCGGAATACCGCTTGAATGCGGGCCAGCTCATCCACCGGCAAGCGTCGATCCAGTAAACCGGCGAGTGAACGGCTCATGAGGGTCAGCCCGGCGGCACAGATGTGCAGGGCTGCCAGAATGGCAATGACCGGGTCGATCTCGGGACGGCTCGTTAACCAATAAGCTGCCAAACCTGCCACAATCGCCACCGTTGTCCAGACGTCCGTCATCAGGTGGTGGCCATCGGCTTCCAGCGCGATGGAGTCGTAGCGTTTTCCTGCCCTCAGCAGGATGCGGGCAACCACCAGATTGACCAGCGTGGCCACCCCTGAAAGACCCAGGCCGATGTCCAGCGACGCCAGGGGCTGCGGATGCAGCAGGCGATTGAACGCCATCCAGCCGATACTGGCGGCAGCCAGTAAAATCAGCAGCCCCTCAAAACCACTG
>CAIVXW010000105.1 GCA_903910005.1 uncultured Methylococcaceae bacterium | reverse complement strand
GACTGGCCTTCGATCCGGCCACCCGGAGCCTGTGGGAAGCCGAATTTGGCCCGCAGGGCGGCGATGAAATCAACCGGATCGAGCCGGGCCGCAACTACGGCTGGCCGGTCATCACCTACGGTCGGGAATACCACGGTCCCCGCATCGGCGAAGGCACCGAAAAACCCGGCATGGAGCAGCCGGTGACGTACTACACGCCCTCCATTTCTCCTTCCGGCATCGGTCTTTACACCGGCAACCGCTTCCCGGCCTGGCAGGGCAACCTGTTTGTGGCAACCCTCTCCGGCCAGCAACTCAGGCGGCTGGTGCTGCGGGACGGGCGGGTCGTCCAGCAGGAAATCCTGCTGGATGACCGGGGCTGGCGGTTCCGCCAGGTGCGTACCGGGCCGGATGGTTACCTGTATTTTTCCACCGACGATGGCCGAATCGGTCGCCTGGTACCAGACCGTTGAGCGGTTTTACCTTATACTGACACTCTCTTTTTTGATAATGGAGCCCCGTTGACATGCTCACCCTGCAATCGAACAAGCGTGATGCGACCCTGGTCGTCAGCCTGGAGGGGCGTATTGATGCCACCAGTGCCCGCGCACTGGAACAGCAGTGTCTGGCCTGGATTGACGCCGGCGAAAAACGGCTGGTGTTTGATTTGAGCCAGGTTCAGTACATCAGCAGTGCCGGACTCCGCACCTTCCTGTTGACCGCCCGAAAAATGGCGAGTGTACAGGGCGACCTGCGTCTGGCAGCCCTGAATCAAACCGTTACCCATGTGTTTGAAATCAGCGGCTTCAGCAAGCTGTTCGCGATTTATCCGCTACTCGAAACGGCCCTGGCCGCATGATCCCCGAGCAAACCCCATGAATCCATCCTCCGACACCCTTAAATATGCCCCTACCCATGAATGGGTTCGGGTTGAAACCGACGCCGTCGTGGCTGTCGGCATTTCCGCGTTTGCCCAGGCCCAACTGGGCGATGTGGTATTTCTGCAACTGCCCGAACCGGGACGCAGCGTACAGGCCGGTGAGGCAGTGGCCACCGTCGAATCGGTCAAAACCGCTTCCGACATCCACAGCCCGCTGAGTGGCAAAATCATTGAGGTCAACATCGGCCTGACCGAAGCCCCGGAAACCGTCAACGAACAGCCTTACGCCGCCTGGCTGTTTCGCCTTGCGGCCAGTGATGCCGACACTGAACTGGCCGGGTTGCTGGACGAAGCGGCCTATCAGGATTTAACCCGCGACTGACTCACTCAACCCGGATGGCCGGACAAAACCTCAAAGGCATTCCCCGCCTTTATGCCGCCTGGATCAACTCCCTGTCAGGTCTCAAAGCCGCCTGGCAACACGAGGAGGCGTTCAGGCTGGAAAGTGTGCTGCTGCTGCCACTGGCTGCCCTGGCCGTGTGGCTGGGGCAAACCGGGGTTGAAAAGGCGTTGCTGCTTGGTAGCCTGCTGATGGTCATCATTACCGAACTGGTCAACACGGCCATTGAAGCCACCATTGACCGGATCGGCCCTGAACAACACGAACTCTCCAAAAGAGCCAAGGATATGGGATCAGCCGCCGTAACGGCGGCCCTGGCCCTGGTCTTGCTGGTCTGGATTTTAATTTTAATGCACTGAGGTAACTGAATCGTATGTCTGCCCTGATTTGTGGCTCCATAGCCTATGACACCATCATGGTGTTCCCTGACAGCTTCAAGCATCACATCCTGCCCGAGCAGGTTCATATTCTGAACGTCTCCTTTCTGGTGCCTGAGCTGCGCCGCGAGTATGGCGGTTGTGCCGGCAACATTGCCTACAATCTCAATCTGCTGGGAGACGATCCCCTCATCGTCGCCACCGTCGGCAAGGATTTCGGGCCCTACAGTGACTGGATGAATTACTGCGGTTTGCGGCAGGATCACATCAAGGTTCTGGAAGACAGCTACACCGCCCAGGCCTATATCACCACCGATCAGGATGACAACCAGATCACGGCCTTCCATCCGGGGGCCATGTCCTACTCCCATCTGAATGACCTTCCCGTCGATTCCACGGCCCGGATTGGCATGGTATCGCCCGATGGCAAGGCCGGCATGATCCTGCACGCCCGCCAGTTTGTTGAGGCGGGCATCCCCTTCATTTTTGATCCCGGTCAGGGAATGCCCATGTTTGACGGTGACGAACTGCTGGAGTTGATCGAACAATCAACCTGGATCACCCTCAACGACTATGAAGCCCAACTGATGCAGGACAAAACCGGCCTCAGTGTCGAGGAAATCGCCGCCCGGGTAAATGGCCTGATTATTACCCGGGGCGCACAGGGCTCGTCCATTTTTGCCGAGGGGACACACCATGACATTCCACCGGTACCCACCGGGGACGCAGTGGATCCGACCGGTTGCGGCGATGCCTACCGGGCCGGTCTGCTGTACGGCCTGCAACGTGATCTGGCCTGGCCCACCACCGGACGCATCGCATCCCTGCTGGGATCACTCAAGATCGAGACCTACGGCACCCAGAACCACTCGTTCGAGATGGAAGGGTTCCGGCGCAAATTCCACGCCCACTTTGGCTACGATTTCTAAGCCGATGAACCATACCCGTGCCCTGCTCGACATCATGGCCCGGTTGCGTCATCCCGAAACCGGATGCGCCTGGGATTTGCGTCAGGATTTTGCCAGCCTGGCTCCCTACACCCTGGAAGAAGCCTATGAAGTAGCGGACGCCATTGAGCGGGGCGACATGGCCGATCTCAGGGAAGAACTGGGCGATTTGTTACTGCAGGTGGTATTTCATGCCCGGATCGCCGAGGAGCAAGGCCTGTTCGGATTTGAACAGGTCGCGGCGGCCATCGGTGACAAACTGATTCGTCGGCATCCTCATGTGTTTGCCGAGGTCGAATTTGCCACGGATGCAGAGCGGCAAGCCTTCTGGGAAGCGGCCAAGGAGCAGGAACGCCGCGAAAAAGCCGGACAAACCCCGCCCGAGAGCGTACTGCACGGCATGGCCCACAACCAGCCTGCCCTGATGATCGCGCAAAAATTGCAGGAACGGGCCGCCCGCAACGGGTTTGACTGGCCGGACGTGGCCCCGGTGCTGGCCAAGGTCAGAGAAGAACTGGACGAACTGGAACAAGCCTGGCAGGAAGGGGATCGCCCCCACATTGAGGAGGAAATGGGCGATTTACTGTTTGTCACAACCTGCCTGGCCCGTCATCTGGGGGTGGATGCCGAATCCGCGCTCCGTCAGGGCAACCGCAAATTCATCCGGCGGTTCCAGCATATCGAACGGCAACTGGCCCATCGGGGCAAAACCCTGCAGGACAGCCATCTGGCCGAGATGGATCAATTCTGGGACGAAGCCAAGGCACTGGGACTTTGAAACCGCTGTCTGCGGAAAACTCCGGTCGGGAGCAGCGATCCGCATGAGTACAACGCCAGCATCATTTGACCAGGTGACTGCTGTAACCGTCTGTAGTTGTATTTATCAAGTCGAACTGAACCAAATGAGCCAGCTCCACGACTGAAAAACCCGGCGGGCCGTGGGGCCTGTCTGCCGTGCATGGTGCAGACACGGGGTACTTTGCCAGTTGGACGAGCAGTGGTTAGCGTTCACTCGCTCCTCACCCATTCACCACAACCCTCTGGAGGCTTTTCCATGCAAAAATTCATCGATAGCGTAGAGACCTTGCTGGACGACAGTCTCGCCGGGTTTGCCAGTGCCCACGCCGACATCGTGTGCTGTCACCATAACCCCCGTTTTGTACGTCGGTGTCGTCCGACGCCGCCCGGTAAGGTTGCCCTGATTTCGGGCGGCGGTTCCGGCCACGAACCGTTGCACACCGGGTT
>CAIVXW010000104.1 GCA_903910005.1 uncultured Methylococcaceae bacterium | reverse complement strand
GGGCCGTGACACAAGGCGCACTGACTGTCGTACAACAGTTTGCCCGCTGCCACGTTTCCCTGACCCGGCGGCAGCCCGCTACCATCCGGGAACACACTGGTATCACGACGGGCAATTTCCTCCGCAGTGGCTGGCACTCCCAGCCCCGGGCCGCCCGGGCTGGCTGCCAGCCCGTCCACTGCCATCATCCCGACTGCCAGCAACAGGCCGATGCGGCACTGTTCAGGCGTAAACATGGCTGATACTCCCGTCGCTAGCCACCGCCCAACTGACAATGGCATTGTAGTGAAAATAACCGTGCCGCCCCCGCTCCGCGATGAGTGCGGCCCGCTCCGGTTGCTGATAGCCGGTTTCATCGGTGGCCCGGCTTTTCAAAATCCGGGGCGAACCATCCCACTGCCACGGTAGCCGGAAGCGGGTAAAGCACTGCGGCAACACCGGTTCCTGCAGGGCCGCCTCGGCCCAACTGCTGCCACCGTCGGCTGACACCTCCACCCGCTTGATTCGTCCCCGTCCACTCCAGGCCAGCCCGCTGATCTGATAAAGCCCCGGCCCCCGCATCCGGTAACCGGGCGAGGGTTCCGTGATGAACGATTTGGCCTCCATCACAAAACTGAACTGACGGGCCTTGCCATTGGGTAGCAGCTCGGTGTATTTGGCGGTTTCGTTACGGGCCATGACCGGTTCCCGGGCAACTTGTAACCGGCTCAACCACTTGACATTCAGCACCGCCTCAAATCCCGGCAGGATCAGCCGCAGCGGGTATCCATTCTCCGGACGCAGGCGTTCACCGTTTTGATACAGGGCAACCAGGGTATCCTCCCGGGCCTTGTCCAGCGGGATACTGACATTCATGGCTGCCGCATCGGCTCCCTCGGCAATGATCCAGCCAGCCTCCGGCTCCACCCCGGCCTCCTCCAGCAGCACAACCAGCGGAACCCCGCTCCACTCGCTGCACGACGCCAGACCGTGAAAATAACCCACCGGGGTTTGTATGGGTTCTTCGTTCCAGCCCGCGTTACTGTTGCCGCCGCATTCCACGAAGCAGTAGCGTGACACCCTGGGATAACGCAGCAGGGCGTCCATGCTGAAGGTCAGCGGGCGTTTGACCAGCCCGTGCAGCAACAGGGTATGACGCTCCGGATCAATCTGCGGCACACCGTTGTGATGACGTTCAAAATGCAGCCCGCTGGGTGTAATGATGCCATCCAGTTTATGCAGTGGCGTCCAGGCAATACCGTTGCCGGGAGCCTGGCTATTGGCCGACACCCAGCGTATGACCTCCCTCTCATGGGCTGAAGGTTGACCGTAGCCGCTGAAGGGAAGCCCCGGCACCTGCTGCCAGGATTCACGGCCCGTTCCGGCCAGGGCAGCGGAGGTCACCAGACCGGCACCGCCCACACCGAGTGCCATGCCCTGCCGGAGAAACGCACGCCGGTCAATCAGCCCACCGGCGGCGGCCATCAAGTCCTGATCAATCGCTGCAGTGTTGGTTTTCTTCATGGAAATTCACACATTTCTGATAAACAGTGCGCGTACATTCTTCAGGCCGCTCGCCATGCCTCACACAAGGTGGCTCTCACACCATCTTGCTGACGGCAATGACCAGGCCTGCCAT
>CAIVXW010000103.1 GCA_903910005.1 uncultured Methylococcaceae bacterium | reverse complement strand
ACCGTATCGAAAACCGGCAGATGGGCCAGTTCAGGATCAGGATGGAACGTCCCGCCCTTGCCGGGAGTGACCCCGCCCACCACCTGGGTGCCGATCCGAAGGGCATCCCTGGCATGAAAGGTGGCGTGTTCGCCGGTGAAGCCCTGAAAAATAACTCTGGATTGTTTGTTAACAAATACGCTCATGCGGTTTTACCCCTGTGCCGTGGCGACCGCCTTGGCGGCGGCATCGTCGAGATTTTCGGCGGTGATGAAGGAGAGCCCTGATTCAGCCAGGATTTTGCGGCCCTCTTCGACATTGGTACCCGCCAGCCGGACGATCAGGGGCACCTGAATTTTCAGGCTGTTGCAGGCCTGAATCAGGCCGGTGGCGATCCAGTCGCAGCGATTGATGCCGGCAAAAATGTTGACCAGGATACAGCGGACGTTCGGGTCTTCCAGCACGATGCGGCAGGCGTTGGTGACCTTTTCCGGCGAAGCACCGCCGCCGACATCGAGGAAGTTGGCAGGACGACCGCCGTGCAGGGTGATGGCATCGAGCGAGGCCATGGCCAGTCCGGCTCCGTTCACGATGCAGCCGATGTTGCCATCCAGGGCAATATAGTTGAGACCATGCCCTGATGCCTCGACTTCTTTCGGGTCTTCCTCGGCCAGATCACGCATTTCCGTCACGGCTTTTTGCCGGTAGAGGGCGTTATCGTCAAAGTTGAATTTGGCATCCAGCACCATCAACTGGCCATCGCCGTCTCCCACCAGAGCCAGCGGGTTGATTTCTGCCTGCAAGGCATCGCGGTCACGCATACAGCGGTAAATGGCTTTCATCAGTTTTACGGCCTGCGGCATCCGTTTGCCTTTGAGTCCTATGGCGGTTGCCACCTTGCGGCACTGAAAATCGAGCAAGCCTATGGCCGGATCAATCACTTCGTGGATGATTTTTTCAGGCTGTTCGCGGGCGACTTCCTCAATGTCCATCCCGCCTTCGCTGGAGGCAATCAGGGTGATGCGCTGGGTGCCGCGATCAATGACGAAGCCCAGGTAAAACTCTTTTTGAATGGCACTGGCCTGTTCGATCCAGACCCGCTGTACCAGCGAGCCATCGGGGCCGGTTTGGTGGGTGACCAGACGGGTGCCGATCATGGCATCGACGGCTTTTTTCAGGTCATCAATCGAATTGACGACCTTCACACCACCGGCCTTGCCGCGTCCGCCGGCATGGATTTGCGCCTTGACCACCCAGCGATGGCCGCCAATGTCTTCGGCCACGCGGGCCGCCTGCTGGTCGGAGTAGGCCACCCCTCCCACCGGGACGGATACACCGTAGGTTTTCAATAATTCCTTGGCCTGATATTCATGGATATTCACGGGACAGTCTCCTTCAGGATAAACGGGCTTCGATCTGTTCGATCTGTCGAACGACATTTTCCGCCATGCGGATGGAGGCGGCATCAATCAGGCGACCGTCCAGGGATACGGCTCCTTTGCCTTCTTTGGCTGCCTTATCCATTTCCACCAGAATACGTTTGGCGCGGGTGACTTCCTTCCCGGTCGGCGTGTACACCTCGTTGGCCAGTTCGACCTGGGAGGGGTGAATGGCCCATTTGCCTTCACAGCCCAAGGCGGCAGCGCGACGGGCGGCCACCTTGTAGCCTTCCGGATCACTGAAATCACCGAAGGGGCCGTCGATGGGACGCAAGCCATAAGCCCGGCAGGCGGCCACCATGCGGGAAATACCGAAATGCCACTGGTCGCCCCAATGGAAGAACCGCTGCCCTTCGGCATCGGCATCGGTCAACATGCCGTATTCGGGGTTGGCACCGCCAATCTGGGTGGTGCGAGCGCGAACAGAAGCCGCATAATCGGCCACCCCGAATACCATGGCTTCCATGCGTTCGGGACAGCAACGGGCAATCTCCTCGACATTGGCCATGCCCATGGCGGTTTCAATCAGGACGTGGATGTTGATGGGCTGATAGCCTTTGGCTTCCTCGATCTGCGCCAGCATTGTGGACACAAAATACACATCAGCGGCACTGCCCACCTTGGGGATCAGGATGGTATCGAGTTTGTCGCCACAGGCTTCGACGATGTCTACCAGATCGCGGTAGCAATAATGGGTGTCCAGACCATTGATGCGAATGGACACTGCACAGCGTGACCAGTCGTAGGTGTTGAGGGCGTGGATGATGTTGAGCCGGGCCTGGGCCTTGTCATCCGGGGCTACCGCATCTTCCAGATCCAGAAAAACAATGTCGGCACCCGCTGAGGGGGCTTTTTCCAACATGCGTGGGTTGCTGCCCGGCACCGCCAACTCGCTGCGGTGTAACCGGTTTTTTACGGCCATGCCGTACCTCCATCTTGTTCGGTTGAACGCGATCAGATCGACCCATGCCGAACCCGATCACGCAAAAAAGGGTGGAATTATACTCGCAACACTGTGGTCGGGACACTGCTTTGCCGTTTGATAATTGCTGTTTGAACTGGCAATACAGCGGTGCAGTCGCACCATAATGACGCACCAAAAGGCCATGTACCAAATTTGGCACGGCTGAATAATTGTTGCGTCCGGTCTTTTCTGCTAGCATCCTCATCTGAGCAACAAATAGTTGCTCAATTACAACGGATTCGATTTCAACCTGTGTAACCGTGTACGCTTCCCTTGTTTTTAAGCCCTCAGCCACAGGGAGAGGAATAGAAGGCAGGGGGAACACGAACAGTTACCAACCTACAATCAAGAGGGGGAACTTATGCAAACTTTGAATAAAAACAGCCTGGCCGCAGTGATTGGTGCCGGTGTCGCAATGGCGGCATTGGCACCGCAGACCGCGTTGGCCGACCGGCATACCAGCAGGAACAGCACCGCAGGCACCACTTCGGTGCAGGCCGATCTGGAAAGACGTCTGCAAATGATGGAAGACGAAATGAGGGCTTTGCGCTCTGAATTGTCCCGCGCCCGCAGCGAAACCCAGGCTACCGCTGACAGAATGGAAGCCCACAAACAACAAATGGACCAGCATATCGCCGAAGGTACATCCAGCGACTCCTCCAAGGAAGACCTGATCTTCTTCCGGGGCGGTTTTGCCTCGATGGAACACCCGCGTAACAACGAATTGTTGATGGACAACAACATCATCGGCGGCACGATGGACGCTAAAGACGGCGACGGCTGGTATGTCGGTGCCGGTTTCGATCACCGCCTGACCAATGATTTTTGGGGTCTGACCGATCTGGCTTCACTCGACGCCGAAGTGATGTTTGAGTACAAGAATTTCGGCACCAGTCACAATGCCGTAGTTGATGCGCTGGGGACTACTCTGGCGACCGGAGCAATTGATCTTAATGGTGGCGTTACCCCCATCGAAAACCAGTTGACCCAGTTCACCCTGACAGCCGCTCCCAAAATCAAGTTGAATAATCTGGGCGATTTCCGTCCCTGGATCATTCCGTTCGGGCTTGGTATTCATGTCATCAGTCCGCCGTCCAGCGGCGTAACCGTACTGAACCCCGGTCTGATGCTGGGTGCAGGCGGCGAATACAAAATCTGGAAAGACGTTTATGCCGGTATCGACTTCCGTTACCACTTCACTGGCGACGATCTGGCCTACAAAACCCGAGTGCCTGGTGTCGGTACCTTGCTCAACAAAACCAAAATCGACGGTCTGACCACCGGTGCCTACCTGGGCTTCGGTTTCTAAAAATAACGCGTTTCAAACGCAGGATGGCAAAAGGGGAACCCTCGGGTTCCCCTTTTTTTGTCCGCTTACTTGAACGCCAGCAAAAATCCGCCGTAAACAGCCGCCCCGGCCTGATCCAGACTGATGACATGAGGGGTGCGGTTGCCGGTCAGGTTTTCTCCGCGCACGTACAGTTTCAGTAGCTGCGAGACCCGGTAATCCAGTCGGGCGTTCAGGCGAAGGTTGTCCCCGATGAGGACGCTGTTGCCAATGTCATTCCAGGACTGATCCCGATGGATGACCTCCAGCCACAGATTGACCGGTTGCCAGGGCTGCCACTCACCAAATGCCCGAACGGTGTGTAACGATTCAAACGGAATACGCCCGCCCGTGTCCGGGTTGTGACTATCGTTGTAGGTGTAACTGATGCCTGCCCGCCACTGGTCGTTGAAACGGTATTGACCCCCGGTTTCAAAGCCGGCCACCGTCGCCCTCGGAATGTTGAACAGACACTGACCGGCACACGGCCGCTCAGGGACAGGAGTCGGACTCCAGGTGATTGCAATCAGGTCATCATAGCGGTGATAAAACCCGGTCAACGCCAGTTTGAGCCGATCATCCGGTTCCCATTCAACCCCCAGATCGCCTCCGGCTCCCCGTTCCGGCTTGAGACCGGGTTTGCCAATCAGTGGAAACAGTCGCTCGGCATAACTCGGGATGCGGAAACCGGTACCGCCGTTGGCCTTGAGCCTGATGGCAGGGGACCACTGCCAGGCCATGCCGGCATGGAACAGGGTTTGGTCGGGATACGGGCTGTAGGCTTCGTAGCGAATGCCGACATCACCACTCAGCCGGTTAATTTTGTAGCGGGCTTCAAGGAAACCGGTTTGTTGCTGGCGTTCATCACTGACCTGAGGCCCGGCGACAAAGGTTCCGGGTCTTATCTGGGTATACACCGGGCCGGTCGCACTTTCATGGCGGCCTTCGCTGCCCCACAACACATGCAGTGAATCACCGTTTCCGGCATGCCAGACGCGCTGGTCATTTTCAAGGCGGGCCAGGTAAAGGTCAGTCTGGTAGCCCAGTTGCAGCCTGGCCGTGTTGAGCTGGTTGCGGGTCTGGGTATAACCCAGTTGCAAACGGCTGGTCCAGGTGTCGGTCAGGCGGGCAATCAGGCTGTTTTGAGTCAACCAGGCCTCTTCACGCAAAAAGGCATCGGGACTGTCAACCGTGGTCAGTCGCCCCCGGTAGAAGCCTGGTGTATCCCAACTGTTCCAGGTTTGCCGGTACAACAGCGAACCCTCCCAATGCAGGTCATCGTTTATGAGCCAGTCAGAGCGGCTCAGTACCTGGGTACTGCGGGATGGGTCCTGCTCCGGATTGCCTTCATGCAGGGGAGCGACCCAGCTTCCTTCGAAGACATCGGTACGACTGGCCATGACCGCAAGACCACCGCGTCCACCCGCCAGGGTTCCGCGCAGGGTTTCCCGCAAAAAACCAAAGCTGCCGCCTTCAACCCTGAGATCACCGCTGTTGCTGTTGGCAGGTCGGGATGTCAGGCGGACACTGCCTCCCAGTGCCGCAAAGGCCTGTGAGGCCGGAGCGAACCCCCGGTCTACCTCAACTGACTGCAAGCCGTCCGGCAACACCGCATCAAGGCTGGTGATGCCGGGTAGCGAGTAAAGCACAGGCATGCCATCCAGCGACAGCAATCCCTGCCCGCCCGCTCCACGCAGATGCAGGTTACTGATGCCCTCGGCATCGGTTTTGGTGACGGACAGGCCGGGTTCACCCTGCAACACTTCTTCTACCGTGCGCTCATGGGCAACGCCCAGATCGGCTTCAGTATAGGTGTGATGGGGACGATTGCCGCTGGCAGACGGCCATTCGAGCCGGTGCTGCGGAGCCGTTACGGTGGTTTCAGGCAGTGTGGTGATGGTGGGAGGAGCCTCGCCAGCCTGCGGCGAGGTATGGAGTGTCGTCAACAATAGCCCGGTGAGGGGAATTGCTTTTTGGGGAGTGTTCATGCGACGCAACAAACAGGAATGAAGTCAGGGGAAGACCGCAGGGCAGTTCCTGTCTGCCAAACAAAATTGATCCCTGGGCCGACGGTATCAGGTCTTTCGGATGCCGCCGACCCAATGTCAGACGGCGGTCAAACCTCCTCGTCGTCGTCCATGTCCTGCAGATCACCGAAGTCATACGGGGCGTCGTACAGGCAGCGGGCCAGGTAGCGCAGGGTTTTGCCCGCTTCGCGGGATTGTTCGATCTGGTCGGCGTCCTTGAGCAATTCCAGATAGCACTGGGCAAGGGAGGAGAAACTCTGGATCAGAACCTCATGCGGATCGGCTTCCGGACTGTAAAAACTGGACATCGTCAAATACCTGGTGTTGAAGTGGAATAATACAGGGGTTGTGAAACATCAGACCCCGGCCGTTGCCGGGGTCCTGAAATCAGGATGCGGCGCGATTATATCGCCTCCGGCAATTAAATCCCGTCGGTATGACTAAAAGGGTACATCGTCATCAAAATCATCGGCTCCGCCATAAGCCGGTGGCATGGACTGGGATGCTGCGGCAGCGGGGCGACCGGTCTCGGTACGCATCATGGGAGGCGGTGAACCGGCAGGAGCCCCGCCCGTCGCATCCCCCGCTCCTGCGGTTCCGCGACTGTCCAGCATCTGCATTTCACTGGCCACGATTTCGGTGTTGTAACGATCAACGCCGTTCTTGTCCTGCCATTTGCGGGTACGCAAACTGCCTTCCACATAAACCTTGCTGCCTTTGCGTAGATACTGCCCGGCAATTTCTGCCAGTTTGCGGAAAAACACCACCGTGTGCCATTCGGTGCGTTCCTGCTGCTGGCCGGTTTGCTGGTCCTTCCAGGTTTCGCTGGTGGCGATGCGGATGTTGGTGATGGCTTCGCCACTGGGCATGTAGCGGGTTTCGGGGTCGGCTCCAAGATTGCCGACCAGAATGACTTTGTTAATACCTCGTGAGGCCATTGGATTCTCCTTCGGGAGTCAGGGTTGTAGAGTCAGGGGTTATGGGGAGGGTCAACGCGTTCCCCAGCGCGATTCGGTCCAGTTGGTGGCGGTCAACCTTCAGATAGGCCACGCCTTCATCGCCCTGTACCACGGCTTCCGCCACACCTGCAACGGTGCGGAGGGCTTCGGCGAGCCGCCGGGCTTGCCCTGGCTCCAGCACACCGGTGTTGAGCAGCAGGGTTGAAACATGACGCGGTGGTTTCATGCCCATTGCCACCAGCAGCCAGAGTGCGGCAACACCCGCGCAGTAGACAAAGACGGCTTCCGCTCCGAACCGGCCATGCAGCCAGCCGCCACCGGCCCCACCGGCAAAGGCTCCCAGAAACTGGGCGGTGGAATAAATGCCCATTGCCGTGCCTTTCAGATCCGGGGGGGCTATTTTGGAGATCATGGAGGGCAAGGTGGCCTCCAGCAGGTTGAAGGCGGTGAAAAACAGGTAGAGCAGGATGAACAGGCCCCAGAACGTGGTTGACAGCCCGGCGAATCCGGCATCTGCCAGAGCCACCAGGCCGATGAAGGCGACGAATACCGTTTTCATGCGGCGTTTTTTCTCGGCCAGGATGACAAACGGCACCATGCTGCCCATCGCCAGCACAAAAACCGGCAGGTAAACCTGCCAGTGGGTGGCTGTGTCCATCAGTAACCGATCCTTCAACAGTACTGGCAGTACCACAAAGGTGGCCGTGAGGATCAGGTGCAGGCAGAAGATGCCGAAATCAAGCCGTAACAGTTCAGGATTTTTCAGTACATCGGCAAATGCGGCGGGACGAGCCTCGGCATCGCGGTGAAACCGGCTGACCACCGGGTTGGGGACGATGGTAAAGAGTACCACGATGGCCACCAGGGCCAGTACCGCGATGATCCAGAATAGCCCGGACAGCCCCAGCCAGCGGGTCAGAACCGGGCCGGTGACCATCGACAGGGCAAAGGAGATACCAATGCTGATGCCGATCATCGCCATGGCCTTGGTGCGGTGTTCCTCCCGGGTCAGGTCAGCGGCCAGAGCCATGACCACCGCCGCCACGGCCCCCGCTCCCTGCAGGGCCCGACCGGCGATGATGCCGTAAATTGAATCCGACCCCGCCGCTACCGCACTGCCAGCGGCGAAGATCAGCAAACCCAGGGCAATCAGCTTTTTGCGGCCATAGCGGTCTGACCACAAGCCGAACGGAATCTGGAATACTGCCTGGGTCAGGCCATACGCACTGATGGCCAGACCCACCAGGGCCGGGGTTGCATCGGACAAATCACGCGACATGACCGCAAAAACCGGTAGAATCAGGAACATCCCGATCATGCGCAGCATGTAGATGGCGGCCAGTGAGGCACTGGCCCGCAACTCGGTCGGCGTCATGGGGGTATCAATTTCGGATAACGGACTCAAGCAGGAACTCCTGAATGAAAAAACATGGTGTGTTATGGTAGCAGTTTGCGCGTCATTTGGGCATGACTGCATGATTCAAAATCGGGGAGATCAACATGCGAATCACACGAAAGACATTAACAGGTTTGCTGATGGCGGTGGTTCTATCAGCGGGTGTCGGCACTTCGCCCGGTGCCACGTCGGGACGAATCATCGGTGGCAAGCCGGCCGATTCCGCCCGGTGGCCCTGGGTGGTATCCCTGCAACACAGCTTCGGCGACAGCGACCCCTACCATAACCACTTTTGTGGCGGCAGCCTGATTGCACCAGACTGGGTCATCACTGCCGCCCACTGCGTCGAAGCCACCCAACCGTTTGACGTTGCGGTATTTTTCGGTGCCACCAATTTGCGTCACGGTCGGGGAACCAGCGTGGGTGTCAGACGCATCATCGTTCATCCCGATTACGTTGCCGACCTTTTTACCGGCGATCTGGCCTTGTTGCAACTGGATAGTCCGGTTCAGGACGCCCCGGTCGTCGCACTGGTGGACACTACGGCCACCCTGACCGGAAGCCGGGCCGTGGCAGTGGGGTGGGGCAACATGAAAGCCGACACCGACAGCCCGTTGTTTCCGTTCCGGTTGCAGCAGGTAGAATTACCCATCGTATCCAATACAACCTGCAACGAGGGTTTTGAGCAGGCCCAGTCGCTGCTGATCAATCCCATCGGGAGCGACATGCTGTGCGCCGGTTATCTGGCCGGTGGCAAGGACACCTGCCGGGGTGACAGTGGGGGACCGCTCATGATTCGGCGAAATGGCCAATGGGTGCTGGCAGGCCTGACCAGTTGGGGCGAGGGTTGCGCCAGCAGTTACGGTGTTTACACCCGGTTATCCCGATTCGTCGATTTCATACGGGATGCCATGAGCCGGGATTATTTTGCCGCCGCCGACGTGGATCAAAACGGGGTGGTGAACAACCGCGACAAAACCCGGCAACGCCAACAGTTGCGGGTTCGGGTACAGACCTATCTTGACGAGTGCTGGCAACCGGCCTTTTCCTGTGGCGACCTGAACGGCGACAGACGTTCTGACTGGAACGATCTGGAGCAAATGGGCCGCGACACCGAAGCCGATTTCCAGCGTTGGTTAAGGGAAGTGTGGCAACCGGAAAAAAACACCGCATCGGCCCGAAAATAGCCGGGTACAATCCTTCGTACATCGAGTTTTTTGCATGAGTAAACCCGTTTTTTTAGTACTCCTGTCTGTTTTGCCGGGATTGACCGGCTGCCAGACGCCGCAGGAAGCCCTGCTGGAAGGCGAAATACAGGGCACCACCTATCACATCCGGATGGTGCTTGACGACACCGCACCAGATCTGGCGACCCTCAAGGCCGCCATTCAGGATACCTTTCGCACGGTGGACGAACAGATGTCCAACTGGCGGGAAGATTCGGAAATCTCCCGGCTTAACCGGAATGCCACAACCGCAGACATCAGCCTGAGTCCGGCCCTGCACGGCGTATTGCTCAAGGCCCACGATGTGTACCAACGCTCCGGCGGGTGCTATGACCTGACCGTCAAGCCACTGGTCGAGGCCTGGGGATTTGCCCGCCATGAGAACCGGGTTCCGGCAGAGGTCGAGATTGCCCGCATACTTCCCGACATCGGCATGAACCAGATACAAATCGACCCGGTTCAACCCCGGCTTGGCAAACGTAATCCGGCCATCCGCATTGATCTGGGTTCGATTGGACAGGGCTATACCGTACAGGCCGTAGCGGATCGCCTTGAAGGGTTTGGCATTACCCGCTACCTGGCCGAGATCGGCGGAGAAATGAAAGTGAGGGGCAAAAAGGCGGATGGATCAGCCTGGCGGATTGCCATAGAAAAACCCACGCCATTGAAGCGGGAAGTACAGCGGGTGATGGAACTACAGCAGGAAAACGGCGTGGCGGTGATGACATCGGGAACCTACCGCAATTTTTTTGAATCCGGCGGCAAGGTGTATTCCCATATCCTCAATCCTGCCACCGGTCATCCGGTCACCCACAATCTGCTGTCGGTGACGGTACTGCATGAAAATCCTACCCTGGCCGATGCCTGGTCAACCGCCCTGTTATGCCTGGGAGAAGTGGATGGCAAGGCGGTTGCCGAACGGGAGAAACTCAAAGCCCTGTTCATCTACCATGAAGGAACCGATCTGCGGGAAACGATGACAACCGCCCTGAGTCAGTCACCGGGATAAGCCGGGTTGTGGTACGGCAAGGGCCGGGTAAGCCCTTGCCCGGTGCCGGTTCAGGCGGCCTGCAACAACCAGTAAAGTCCGGTTCCGGTACATACCAGACCAAACAGTTGCCGCCCCGGAGCGACCGAACGGGTGAGTTGCCCCAGTCCCATCCCGATAACGTGCAGCACGGCGGTGGTACAAAGAAAACCCTGGAGATAGGCCAGGGATTCCCCGCCGACCGTGTCGGCTTCGGCGGCATGAACATACCCGTGAAAGACGGCGAAACCGGCGGTCATCGTACCGGCCAGCCAGACCGGGAGGTGCCAGCCGCGCCAAAGGGCCAGGCCCAGCACCGTCACCGACAGGGTGACGCCTGATTCGGCATGGGGCAACGCAATCCCGCCAAAACCAAGACCGGCCCCCACCGTCATCAGTCCGATGAAGGACAGAGGCAGCAACCCTGCGGCCCGCCCCCCCAGATACACGGCCCACACCCCTACCGCCAGCATGGTCAGCAGGTGATCAAATCCCAGCAGGGGATGCAGTAACCCGGCAGTAAATCCCTGTACTGCTCCCGTCCCCGTGTGCGCTGCCGCCGCCAGGGGCAGCAGCAATCCTGCGGCCAGAATGACCGATTGACTGAAATGTTTAGGCATGAGTGTCCTCTTTTGATGGGTTGAAGTTAAATGATGGCCCGTTCGCGGCTGTCACAAGACGGGCATAGTCTGCCAGACTCAGGGTTTCAGCCCGTCGTCCCGGATCAATGGCGGCAATCTCAAACGCGGCAGGTTCCAGATGATCCCTGAGGGCGTTCCTTAGGGTCTTGCGTCGCTGTGCAAAGGCCGCCATCACGATGCGCCCCAGAGCCTCGTGGCTGACAGCGACCGGTGGGTTCGGGTGGGGTTCAAGCCGAACGATGCTGGACATCACACTGGGCGGCGGATAAAAACTGGCAGGCTCCACGTCGAACAGGTGTTCTGCCCGGCAGTAATAGCCCGCCATGACCGTCAGCCGCCCGTACGCCTTGCTGCCCGGGGCGGCGCAAAGACGCTCGACCACTTCCCGTTGCAGCATGAAATGCAAATCCCTGACCTTGTCCAGTTGTTCAAACAACCGGAACAACAGCGGAGTTGAAATGTTGTAGGGCAGATTGCCAACAATGCGTAACGGCTCAGCCTCCCGCAGGCCGCCGAAGTCAAACGCCAGGGCGTCAGCCGAATGCAGGTGAAAGTGGTCGGCATCGCCAAACTGGCGGGACAAGCGTGTGACCAGGTCACGATCCAGTTCCACTGCATCCAGGCGGCGGCACAGGGGCAGCAGTTCACGGGTCAACGCTCCCTCACCCGGGCCGATTTCGACCAGATGATCGGTTGAAGCCGGTGCCACGACCTGGATGATGCGATGGATCACCTGACTGTCGTGCAGAAAATTCTGGCCGAAGCGTTTGCGCGGAGTATGATTCATGGGGTATTTGTCAGGGTATGGGCCATTGCCAGGGCTTCGTTCAGGCTGCCACTGTCAGCCCGACCGGTACCCGCGAGATCCAGGGCGGTACCGTGATCCACCGACGTGCGGATGATGGGCAGCCCCAGGGTGATGTTGACAGCCTGGCCGAATCCGGCGTATTTAAGCACCGGCAACCCCTGATCGTGGTACATGGCCAATACGGCGTCCACACCTGCCAGATTGCGCGGCAAAAACAGGGTGTCCGCCGGTAACGGCCCGGTCAGTTGCATGCCCCGGGTTCGCAGGGTTGCCAGTACCGGATGGATGATTTCCAGTTCCTCCCGACCCAGATGTCCGCCCTCACCGGCATGGGGGTTGAGTCCGCACACCATGATGTGGGGAGCGGCAATGCCGAAACGGACGCGCAAATCATGCCACAAAACCTCCAGGGTCAGGGTCAGGCGTTCCGGAGTAATGGCCTGACTGACCGCCGCCAGCGGCAGATGGGTCGTGACCAGGGCCACCCGCAGGGTTTTCGCCGCCAGCAGCATGACCGGTTGTCCTCCGACCTGTTCGGCCAGAAACTCGGTATGGCCACTGAACGGATGACCGGCCTCATTGATGATGCCCTTGTGTACCGGAGGAGTCACCAGGGCATGAAAGTCACCCGCCAGACAGGCCCGGGCACCGGTGGCAATGGTTTCGAGTACGTAATCGGCATTGTCAGTGCTGAGATGTCCCGGCTCGGTTGTGGCCCGGGCGTGGGTAGGCCATACCCGCAGGGTACCGGGTTGGTGCAAGCTGAACCGATCCGGATGAGCCACTTCCAGATGCAGCGGCACCCCCAAAAGCCGGGCTCGCTGTTCCAGCAAGGCCGGATCACCCATGACGGTCAGATCGAAAGGCCAGGCACGCTGGGCGGCGGCGATGCAAAGATCGGGACCGATGCCGGCCGGTTCTCCGCTGGTCAGAAGGATTTTTTTCATCGAAAGGGTTTGGGTTGGGAAGTAGGGGTTAGGGGTTAGGGGTTAGGGGTCAGGGGTTAGGGGTTGGGGGTTAGTATGCAGTGTTCACTCACCATTGGCCATTCACCACTTAACCCGCCACGCGGCCAGGATGGCCACGCCACCCACCACTTAACCCGCCACGCGGCCAGGATGGCCGCGCCACTCGGCACTCGCCACAAGGCAAATTTAACCGGTTTTTATGCCTCCGGGTATGCTTCACAATGATAATCCGCAGACTGATACTGTCGTTCCTTACGGGCGTTTATTTGTCCGGTGTGCAGGCCGGGAGTCCGCCTGATTTACCGGATATGGGGGATCCGACCGGTACCTTGATGACCCCCCGCCAGGAAGGCGAGTTGGGGGCGGCCTTCTTCCGTAACCTGCATGGCCAGCTCAAAATTGACCCGGATGCGGAGGTTCTTGACTATATCCAGAGCCTGGGCCAGACGTTGACCGCATCCAGCGATGCCCCGAACCAGACCTTCCATTTTTTTGTGGTTGATGATACGGCCATCAACGCCTTTGCCGGGCCGGGCGGATATATCGGCGTCAATTCGGGTTTGATCCTGACCAGTGAATCCGAAAGTGAACTGGCCTCGGTACTCGGGCATGAAATCGCCCACGTGACCCAGCGTCATATTTACCAGGCGATACAGGCGGCCGGTCGTCTGTCACTGCCAGCCGCCGCTGCCATGCTGGCCGGGGTATTGCTCGGAGCCAAATCCGGCAACGGCCAGATGAGCCAGGCCGCTATCGTCGCGGCCCAGGCCGCTGCTACCCAGTTTCAGATCAACTTCACCCGTGACAACGAGGCCGAGGCGGATCGGGTTGGTATGCAGATTTTGTCCAAAGCCGGTTTTGACCCCCGGGCCATGCCCGGTTTCTTCGAGCGCATGCAGCAATCGACCCGATTCGCCGGACGCAACATCCCGGAATTTCTCCTGACCCACCCGGTGACGGTATCCCGCATCTCCGATACCCGGGGCCGGGCCGAGCAGTTTGCCTACCGGCAGTATCCCGACTCCATGGCCTTCGCCATTGTCCGGGCCAAACTGAGGGTGGCGACGGCTGCCAACCCGCAGGAGAGCCTCAATCATTTCAAGGCTCTACAGGGTCAGGGCGACAAAACCCGGCGGGACGTCAACCGTTACGGCCTGGCTCTGGCCCTGATGGCCGGTTCACGGCTGGATCAGGCCCGCCCCCTGCTGCAGCAACTGGTGCGCGAACACCCTGAACAGGCCCAATTCGTGCGGGCCGAGGCCCGGGTGGAGGTGGAAGACAAAAATTATCCCGTAGCAACCCGCCTGTTCGAGCGTGCCCTGGCCCGGTTTCCGGATAACCGGGCGATGACGCTGGATTATGTGCGGGTGCTATTGACCACCGCAAAACCGGAACAGGCCAGAACCTTGCTGAATGGCTATATCCGTTATCAGGGAGCCAGTCCCGAAGTATACGAATTGCTGGGGGAAGTCTACAGCCGCCTGGGGCAGGAGGCCGAATCGCACCGGTACCTGGGAGAGGCTTATTATGCCGCCGGCCAGACCCGGGCGGCCATTCTTCATTACCGTCTGGCCCGGAAGGCAGCCGGTGACAACTATTATCTCAATGCGGTGATTGATGAAAGATTGCGCCAATTTCTGGCCGAAGAAGCCGAACGACGTCAGCGTTAGGCCGGGCAAACCGGCATGGATAAGCCTGGTGCTGCTGTTATGGACGGTGACCGCAACGGCGGTTCCCGGGGATGTGTATCGCTGGGTTGATGCGGAGGGTCGGGCTCATTATGCCGATCATCCGGCCCGGGGGGCTGAGCGGATGGTTTTGGCCCCTCACCCGCAACCGGCTTATCGTGTCAGGCGGGTGTACGATGGCGACACCCTGCAACTTGAGAATGGCGACAAGGTGCGACTGCTCGGAATCAACACGCCCGAGATCGAAAGTCCGCGCAAATCGGGTGAACCGGGTGGCGAAGAAGCCCGGTTATGGCTTCAGAACCGGCTCAACGGCAAGTCCATTCGCCTGGAAGACGACAGCGAACCCCACGATCATTACGGCAGGCGACTGGCGCATGTTTATGCGGATGACGGTGAACATATCAATGTCAGCCTGGTTCGGCAGGGGCTTGCCTTCGTCGATATTCATCCGCCCAATCTGCGGCACGCTGATCGGTTACTGGAGGCTGAACGCGAAGCCTGGCAAGCGAAGCGCGGGTTGTGGCAGCTTCCCGAATATGCGGTCGTCCATGACCTCAACCAGGTAAAGGGAACCCTTGGCCGTAATTGGCAACGGCTGGCGGGCACGGTTGAACGGATTGAGGATACCCGAGCCTATCGCTCACTGATTTTGACTGGAGGATTCCAGGCCCGGATTCCACGGGCCAACCTGGGCTTGTTTCCCGATCCTGCCGGCTATCTTCACAAACGGGTGGAAATCAGGGGGTGGGTTTACCGTTACCGGGATCAGTATGCCATGCAACTCAGGCATCCATCGGCGGTGAGACCGTAGCACAAAAAAAAAACGGCAAGCTCCAAAGAATGGAACTTGCCGGTATACCAGTATGGGAACAAGCCAATAGCGGTTCAAATAAAATCGTAAACGCTAGAACTGCTCACTCCACCCAAACCAATCCGTGATCCATGGGAATGCATCCCCCAAATTATGAATCTATCTACTCTCGAAAACAGCGTGCAAGAACTTAGTTGTTCTTCATGGTGTGTTGCTTGTCGAGCTGCGAGTCAACCTGCTTGTTGGTTTCCGCAAACGCCTTGGCAGGAATGTCATCCTGCTTCATGCCCTTGAACATGACGACCAATACAACAACGCCTACTACCAGGCCGCCTACGTACAACCAGAAGTTGTCTTTTTCTTGTTCCATTGTTTCCTCCTCGGATATTGATGATTAAATTTTGTGAGCCTTCTTTGCGAGGCGGGTGAAGCTTAGACGATAATTGTTACAAATAAGTTACAAAAATGTTACAAGGCGTCATGAATTGACATGAAACCGGAAAGTTCCCCAATTTTCCCGACGGGTGAACATCCATAAATCCAGGCTTATGGTGCTAAAATGCCGCCCGCAACGCCTTCGTTGCAAAGCATGGCGGCATACCGGCAAAACCGGCCTGCACGCGTGTATTACAATCAATAACCATGCGTACATACGCAAACTGGAGAGAGGACTTTTTACCATGCGAATTGGGGTACCCAAAGAAATACAGGCCGGGGAACGGCGTGTTGCTACTGTACCGGAGGTTGCGGAGAAGCTCATCAAACTGGGCTTTTCCGTGACGGTGGAATCGGGGGCCGGGGACGCCGCCAACTTTTCCGACGACAGCTACCGCCAGGTGGGGTGTGACATCGCCCCGAATGCGGCTGAACTGTGGGGGCAATCTGACATCGTGCTGAAGGTCAGGGGACCGCAGGTTCATCCTGAACTGGCCATCGACGAGGTGGAATTCCTGCGCGAGGGTTCCAGCCTGGTCAGCTTCATCTGGCCTGCACAGAATCCGGAATTGATGGATCGTCTGGCCGCCCGCCAGGCAACCGTCATCGCCATGGACAGCGTACCGCGCATTTCAAGGGCGCAAAAACTCGATGCCTTGAGTTCCATGGCCAACATCGCCGGCTACCGGGCCGTCATTGAGGCCGCGCATCATTTTGGACGATTCTTCACCGGACAGGTCACTGCCGCAGGCAAGGTACCACCGGCCAAGGTGTTCGTGATTGGCTGTGGCGTGGCCGGACTGGCCGCTCTGGGTGCAGCCAATGGCCTGGGAGCCATCGTTCGGGCCACCGACACCCGCCCTGAGGTGAAGGATCAGGTCAAGTCAATGGGGGCTGAATTCGTCTCACCTGACTACAAGGAAGATGAAAGCGTTTCCACGACCGGTTACGCCAAAGTAATGAGCGAAGCCTACCAGAAGGCTCAGAAGGAGATGGTTGCCCGCCAGTGCATGGAGGTCGATATCGTCATTACCACGGCCCTGATTCCCGGCAAACCGGCCCCCAAGCTGATCACCGCCGGCATGGTCGAATCCATGAAGCCCGGCAGTGTCATCGTGGATCTGGCGGCAGAGCAGGGTGGTAACTGTGAGTTGTGTGTACCTGGCGAAGTCGTGGTACGGCACGGTGTCACCATCATCGGCTACACCGATCTGCCCAGCCGTCTGGCCAAGCAGTCCAGCACCCTTTACGCCAATAACCTGCTGCGTCTGCTGGAAGAACTCTGCAAGGAAAAAGACGGCACCATCACCGTCAATATGGACGATGAAATGATTCGGGGCGCGACCGTAGTCAAGGACGGCAGCATTACCTGGCCGCCACCGCCCATTGCCGTCTCCGCCGCGCCGGTCGGTGCGACCGCCGCCCCGCCGGTACAGGGCAAACCTGAACCCAAAAAAGCCCTGTTACCGGCCTGGGCTTCCACCGCGCTCACCCTGATGATCGGAGCCCTGCTGCTGTTCGGACTTGGCTCGGTGGCACCGGCGACGTTCATGTCGCATTTCACCGTGTTCGTGCTGGCCTGCTTCGTAGGCTACATGGTGATCTGGAATGTGACCCCGGCCCTGCACACCCCGCTGATGAGTGTCACCAATGCCATTTCCAGCATCATTGCCATCGGTGCCCTGATCCAGATTTCCTCGCCGGGAATCATGCTCACCCTGCTGGCCGGTCTGGCCATCATTCTCACCTCGGTCAACATGGCCGGTGGTTTCTGGGTCACCCAGCGCATGCTCAGCATGTTCAGAAAATAACGTGGAGTCACAACAATGTCGGAAGGTTTAGTCACCGTTTCTTATATCGCCTCCACCGTTCTGTTCATACTGAGTCTCGGAGGGTTGTCCAATCCTGAAACCGCCCGCAGAGGCAACCTCTACGGGATTGTCGGCATGTCGCTGGCCATCATCGCCACGCTGCTGGGTCCCAAGGTCACCAGTTACGCTCCCATTATCGTGGCCATGCTGGTTGGGGGTAGTGCCGGCATTTACGCCGCCCGCAAGGTCAAAATGACCGAAATGCCCGAACTGGTCGCCCTCATGCACAGCCTGGTCGGTCTGGCAGCTGTCCTGGTGGGGTATGCCAACTACATTGATCCAACCTCGAATTTCGTCGGGGTGGAAAAAACCATCCACGAGGTTGAAATCTATCTGGGTGTGTTGATCGGGGCCGTTACCTTCTCCGGTTCGGTTGTGGCCTTCGGCAAACTGAGCGGCAAAATCGACGGCAAGCCGTTAATGCTGCCAGGTCGTCATTTCCTCAACCTGGGTCTGCTGGTACTGGCCATCCTGTTCGGTAACTGGTTCCTGGGGTTTGAAAACCACGGCGGGCTGTTTCCCCTCATCCTGATGACCCTGCTGGCCCTGGCCTTTGGGGTACACATGGTCATGGCCATCGGCGGGGCCGACATGCCGGTGGTGGTTTCGATGCTGAACAGTTATTCCGGCTGGGCCGCCTCGGCGACCGGGTTCATGCTGTCGAATGACCTGCTCATCGTCACCGGTGCCCTGGTGGGT
>CAIVXW010000102.1 GCA_903910005.1 uncultured Methylococcaceae bacterium | reverse complement strand
TGAACAATTGCTGGAGCAAGCGATGCCGTGGCAGCCGGGATCAGACTTGCAGTATGCAATGGGTTCGGACGAGGGCGACGCTGACAAGGTGGAAGGGAAACTGGGGGATGTGGTGCATATCCAGGCAGAAGCCGGTGAGGAAGGGATGTTGAGTATTGTACTCAGACGCTGCTGTTCCGATCCGCTGACCGTTACGGTGCTGTGTGAAGGCCAGATTCACGAACAGTATCATCTAGACGAGCAGACATCTCCCCGTTGCCGCATCGAACTCGACATGGAACGGCAGTATCGCCTGAATCTGGCTCTGGAATCAGGCCAGTCCATCGCTAATCTTGATTTTTTTGTGAGTTAACAAATGGTGGGAACTAAAATCTGGTTATGGCAGGAAAACGATCAGGTGCGAGTGTTCGCCCCCGATGCGACCCGGTTGTTTGCGGGGATGCCCGAGTGCGAAGACCCGGGACGTGAAAACCAGCATTTACGTGACGTTAAGAAAAATACGGCTCTGACACAAATTCGCCAGCCAGCCGGTTTTGCCGATTTTCTGCGTGACATCGTGCAGTCTGCCCGGACGCCGGTCGAATTGCGTTTAACGGTTGATTTACCGAATGAATGGCGTGATTTTCCTTTCGAGTGGCTGGACTATCAGGGCAAAGCCTTGCAGGAACGGCTGCTGGTGACACGCGATGTGCAAAAGCCCGGTGAAGGTGAAATCCCGGGGTGCAAGTCGCAGGGTGTCATTCTGAATTTGTGGCCGGGTGCTGAACCGGTGCAACCCGTCAGCAACATTGTCCCGCATTACTCTGGCCTGCAACGCAAGGACAGAATCGGGCCGGTGAAAGCATTCATGGCCGGCGAAAACCTGCACAATTACGGCCTGCTGGTGGTGGTCGCTCACGGCTCTGAAGGTGCGATGGACATGCCTTTCCGTCTGGAGGATGGGCAGGGCTGGGCGTTGCCGACCGGGCGCGGACTACCCGATCTGGTCATTTTGCTGGCATGTGGCGGTGAAGACGGTAATCTGCTGGCGTATGGCCGTAGTCTGCTGGAAGCCGGTGCCCGAACCGTACTGGCCCCGCGTGGACAACTGGATGCCCGGCAAGCCACAAAGTTTCTGCATGATTTTCTGGACGGCTGGCTGAAGCAGGGTCTGAGCGTCGCTGAGGCTCTGCATAAAACCCAGCGTGACGATCAATCCACCCGCACCGGAGCGGCCCGGCTCTATTTGCTGGGTGAACCGGATTTACACTGCCAGGCAGCCAGTGACAGACCGGAATGGCTCTCACTGGAGCAACTCCAAAACCAGGTAGTAACCGAACTGGCAACAGAAGGCCCGGCACCGACCCTGCCGGTATGGTGTGAACGGCTGACGCTTTGCCATTACCGGCGGTATGGCAATCTGGACAAACTGGAACTGGAGCGTGAGATTAAGGAAACCCCGAGACCCCGTCTGCTGCAACAGTTATATCCGGTGCGGAACGCTTTGCCCCATCTGACTCAGTTATGGGTCAAACCGGCACTGGCTTATCTGGCCGAAGCTCACGATCACGGCTTGCTCGAATCGCTGGAAAAAGAACGGGCCGACCTGGAAAAACCGGGCGGAGCCATGACCTCACCCAGTTATTTCAGGCATTGGCACAAGGTGTATTACCGCAAGGGACAGTATGCACTCGCCGTTCGTGATCTGGTAAAAGGGCTTCGCCCACTGCAAGCTGAAGACTACCCCTTGCATGGTCGGGGGTTGTTGGGGAGCTTGCTCAATATCCTCAAGGATCAGACGCTGATTCCTCCCGCCATTCAGGTGGATCGGCAACTGGAACTCTGTTTGGGACGGGGTACTGATCGGGAGGAAGTCGAGCGGCATAAACGCAATGCCCTGGATCGCAAGGCCGGTTTGGCCCTGCGGGAAGGTGATGTGGATCAGGCCATTGCCTGTTATCAACAACGCTGGCAGGAAAATGCGGCGAAACCGGACGAACGGGCCTTGTACTGGTTGTTGTACATCACGGCCTGGCATCCGGTACGGGAGGATCGTCGTTATTTGCAAAAGGCAATGGATTTGCTGAATACAGGCGAAAAAACCGATGTATACCTGTTGCGTGCCCTGGCCGCGTGGGCCTGGTGCCGGTCAGACGCGACTGTTGCTGAACGACTCGCGGCAGAAATTCCCGCCTGTGAAGCACGCCTACGCGATAACTCCCAGGATGCCGGGCCGCCGGGCTTTGTGCTGGCCTATCTGCACCTGTACGCCCGGCAGCATACCCCGGACTGGCAGGATCAGCTACCGACCCGGGAATTCGTTCTCACAGCCCTGAATCAACAGCGTTATTATCTGGAAGAAACCGCGTTTTGCCATCTGTTCGGTGATTGCAACAAGGCAGAACGCCGTCTGCAAACCTTCCAGCAGCAACGCCGGGATGTGGTTGCCGAACTGCGTGACTGGCAATCCGACTGGTTCAAAAACGACTGGGATTTGATACTTCAGCAACAGGAGGAAAAGGAAAACAGCGTTTTCCTGACCGTCGCGCCGGATCCCGTCCGGCATTTGCTGGAGAGCGGCTTGCTGCCGTTATAACAGGGAAATTGGATGGCAGACCACGACCGCTCATACCGGCACATTTTTTCCCATGCCTGTGTCGTCGAGGATTTGCTCAAGGGCTTCATTCATGAAGACTGGGCACGGCAGCTCGACTACACGACACTGGAGAAACAAAACAACAGTTACGTCACCGAAGACCTCCGCGACCGTATCGACGATGTGGTGTGGCGCATCAAACTGCTGGATGGCCGCTGGCTTTACCTGTACCTGCTGATCGAATTCCAAAGCAGCGTCGATCCGTGGATGGCGGTGCGTATCATGGTGTACGTCGGTTTGCTGTACCAGGATCTCATCAAGTCCAGCACGCTGAAGGGCGGCGAAAAACTGCCAGACGGCAAACTGCCACCGGTGTTTCCCATCGTCATCTACAACGGTGAAGGTCGCTGGACAGCGAAACGGGATATTGCCGACCTGATTGAGACGGTTTCCGGGCCGCTGGCAGGTTATCAACCCCGGCAAAAATACTGGCTGCTGGATGAAGGGCGGATTCCCGATGAAGCACTACCGGATATTCACAACACCATGGCCGAGATCATCCGCCTGGAAACCAGTCCCGAGCCTGAAGACATGCGACGGGTCATCGCCCGGCTGGTGCAAAATCTGGCCGGGCCGGAGTACGCCAGCCTGCGGCGGGCGCTGACGGTGTGGATGAAACGGGTGTTATTGAAACGACTATTACCGGGCGAAGAAGTCCCGGAAATCAACGACTTGCAGGAGGTAGAAACCATGCTGGCAGAACGGGTAGAACAGTGGACATCGCGGTGGGAACAGCGGGGGATGCAGCGAGGAATGGAGTGGGGAATGGAGTGGGGAATGGAGAGGGGAATGCAGCCAGGAGAAGCAGCCGTTCTCGAACGCCTGCTACTCAAACGATTCGGTTCGCTGGATGAATCGCTACGACTACGGCTCAACACCGCCACGCTGGAGCAACTCGAAGTCTGGACGGATCGTATCCTGGATGCGGCTCGTATCGAGGATGTGTTTGAAAGCCACTGATGGCATGAAGGCGGGACTACCAATACCCTG
>CAIVXW010000101.1 GCA_903910005.1 uncultured Methylococcaceae bacterium | reverse complement strand
GCGGAAATCGGGGGAAACATAACCGACCCTGAGCCGACGGCCCGGTATCGGCGGATTGGTATGCGGTGGAATCTGAGCCGGCGACAGGGCGAAAGCCGTATCAAACCCCGCCAGTGCGGTTCGGAGTTGTTCCGGGCTGTGTACCAGCGAATAGGTCATGGCCGCTGCCAGATTGCTCCAGACCGGCGCCAGACTGGGGTCGCGCTCCAGGGCCATGCGGTGATAGCTCACGGCAGATTCATTGTCCCCCAGTCCCTGAAACACGGTGCCGAGATTGGTATAGGCACCGGCCAGATCGGGCCGCAAGGCCAGTACCCGTTCATAGCAAACCCGTGCCTCATCGTAGCGGCGCTGGGCACGCAGGGCATTGCCGAGATTGGTGATCTGGGCCGGATCGTCCGGGGTGATGGCCAGGGCTTCGCGGTACGCGGTTTCGGCTTCCGGGAACTGGTAGATGGCTTCCAGCATTTCTCCCAGCGCCCCGAGCAAATGGGCACGCTCCGGCGTCGGTGCCGTCCCCAGTGCCCGCAGTGCCGCCTGATAACACTGCGCCGCTTTCAGGGCATGGCGGCCCCGGCTCCAGGCATCACCGGCGGCTTGCCAGGCGGTCACGCGGAGCGAAGCCGTGCCGGGACGATCCGCCGCAAGCACCTCAGCCGCCCGGCCATAGGCGTCCGCCGCCTCGGTGTCGCGCTGAAGGGCGGCCAGCACCACGCCCAGATTGAACCAGGGTTCAAAGCGTCCGGGTTGGCGTCCGGCGGCTGCGCGGGCCACCGGTTCGGCTTCTTCGGGCCGACCGGCTTCAGTCAGGGCCGAAGCCAGATTGGCACCATAAATCGCTTCTTCCGGTGCCAGTTCCCACGCCTGCCGGTAACAGGCAATCCGCTCTGCCACCGCCCTCCCCTGCTCCCGCAAACGCACGCCTTCAGTCGCCGCCGCCAATGCGCTTTCCAGGCGTATCGTGTCCCACGCCTGCTGGAAAGCCTGTTCCAGATGGTGTATGAAACCGGCCAGATCACACAGGGAAGCAGTACGCATCCGCGCCCTGAGTTCTTCCCGCAAAGCCCCCAACCGCCCGGTATCGCTCGCCAGCACCACGGCCTTCCGCACGTAATCGGCCCGGTCGCTGGCCGCCAGTTCAGTCAGCCCGATGTTGGCCAGAAAACTCCAGGTCTGTCGGCTGACGACCCGAGCCTCCGGCAAGGTCAACACCGGCACGCCCATCCACAAACTCTCGCAACTGGTATGCCCGCCGGAGAACGGGAAAGGATCGAGCATGAGGTCGATGTCGGCGTATTGCTCCAGCAATTCCCGATGTACCGACATGGGCCGCAACTCGACCCGCTCCGCCACAATGCCTCGCGCCGTGAAAAAATCCAGCAGATACCGGCGATACGCGGCATCCGTCAGTGTGCGCCATTTGAGAATCAGCCGACTGCCCGGAACCGCTGCCAGAATCTCCGCCCAGGTTTGCAGCACGGCCTCATTCAGCTTGGCGGTATTGTTAAAGCTGCCAAACGTAACGTAACGATTTTTCAGGCACGGCGGGGGCGACACCTCGGGCGCAAAGCTGACCGGGGTATAACAGAAACGGTTATGCGGCAAACGGATGAGGCGTTCGCTGAACTGGGCTTCGGTGCCCGCCGGGGCATGGTGAGGATCGAGCAGCACGAAGTCGATGGCCGGAAGACCGGTGGTGGCGAAATAGCCCAGCCAGGAAATCTGCACCGGCACCGGACGCAAGGCAAAAGCGGCCAGACGCGATTTGCCGGTATGCCCGGACAGATCGACCAGCACATCCACTTCATCCACTTCGATCTGCCGGGCCAGGG
>CAIVXW010000100.1 GCA_903910005.1 uncultured Methylococcaceae bacterium | reverse complement strand
GCAGCCCTGATCGACCAGTAGCCGCAGGATATTGCGCTTGACGCCAAAGTCGTAGGCCACCACATGAAAAGATGTGTGATCCACCCGGGCAAAGCCGCTGCCCGGTTGCCAACTTCCCTCATTCCACGGGTACGAGTGGGCGGTTGTGACCGTCTGCGCCAGATCCATGCCGGCCAGTCCGGCGAAACCACGTGCTTTCGCCACGGCATCATCCGGCGTAATGTCCGCACCGGCCAGAATACAGCCGCGCTGTGCCCCCCTGTCGCGCAGGATGCGGGTAAGCTTGCGGGTATCGAGATTGGCAATGGCTACGATGCCGTTTGCAGCCAGATAATCCGGCAGACTGAGGCGGGCACGCCAGTTGCTGTGGCGGAGCGGGACATCCCGCACCACCAGACCACTGGCATGAATGTGATCGGCCTCGGCATCTTCCGGATTGATGCCGGTGTTGCCGATGTGGGGGTAGGTCAGTGTCACAATCTGCCGGGCGTAGGAGGGATCGGTCAGTATTTCCTGGTAGCCGGTCATGGCCGTGTTGAAGACCACCTCACCGACAGCCGAGCCTTCCGCTCCAACGCTGCGTCCCTGCAGCAC
The DNA here is from genome assembly GCA_903910005.1 of uncultured Methylococcaceae bacterium. GTDB lineage: Bacteria > Pseudomonadota > Gammaproteobacteria > Methylococcales > Methylococcaceae > CAIVXW01. Next base: position 3,665 of record CAIVXW010000100.1, on the reverse strand, counting down.
GGTTCCATCTTCCAGAGCCAAACAAGCAAGCATTTTCAAGAGGTCACCTTAAGACACGAAAAACGGGAGGAACCGTGGAGTTCGTCCCGTTGCGATACTATGTAAATTCACGAATTGGGACAGATTTTAAGTAAAACCCCTTCGTCTGTCCATGTACGTCATGCACGCGGCCCGGGCATCTGCTGCCGTCAATCGGTATGCGTTTCACCCCTGCCAGCCGTGAAGCCAGAACGTCCACACCCGTGCGCCGCTGCCACACGGCTTCATCGGTCGGGTGGCGGTCATATTGACACGTTCCCCGGGTGTTTGCATGATGCAGTTTCCTTCCACTCTCCCGACCACCCCAGATGGAACTCCTGATCCTGGTTTTTCTGTTCGTACTCAATGGCCTGTTTGCCATGTCCGAAATTGCCATCGTGTCATCCCGCAAAACCCGTCTGCAACAATCAGCCCGTGAGGGCAAGGCGGCGGCACGCCTCGCGTTGGAACAGGCTGAAAATCCTGGCCACTTTCTTTCAACCATTCAGGTTGGCATTACCACCATCGGTATTTTCAGCGGTGCCTACGGCGAGGCGGCCCTTTCCAGCCAACTGGCCCGGCAGCTTGACAAAATCCCCGAACTGGCCCCCTACAGTACCGTGTTGTCCCTGACCCTGGTTGTGCTGGGCATTACCTACGGTTCGCTCATCATCGGCGAGCTGGTGCCCAAACGACTGGCCCTGTTACAGCCGGAACCCATCGCCATGATCATGGCCGGGCCCATGCGCATCGTCGCCCTGCTGGCGTTCCCTCTGGTCAAACTGTTGAGCCTGTCGACCGACCTGATTCTCCGCCTGCTGCGGGTTGGCAAAGGCAGCGGTAACAATGTAACCGAGAAGGAAATCCGGCTGATGATTGAGCAGGGTACCGAAGCCGGGGTTTTTCACAAATCAGAGCAGGTCATGCTCTCCAATGTTCTGAGCCTGGATGACCTCCGGGTCGGTGCCATCATGACGCCACGGATGGATATCTATTATCTGGATACCAGCGATACGGTGGAGGTTCACCGTGAGCAAATCTCGCAAAGCCCCTATTCCAACATACCGGTCTGTCAGTCGGGCCTTGATAATGTATTGGGTTTCATACAGGCCCGCGATGTATTGAAGCAGGTGTTACAGGGTACGCCGCTTGAACTGGAACAACTGGCCAAACCGGTACATTGCATTCCGGCAACCCTGACGCCCTTGCAGGTGATGGAGCAATTCAGGCAGGCCCGCCTGCCCATGGCCCTGGTGGTGGATGAATACGGCGAGGTGGAAGGGCTAATTACCCTGAGGGATGTACTGGAATATATCGCCGGTGATTTGCTGCTGGCCGATTCAGAGGAAGAACCCGCCGCCATACAGCGCGAAGACGGCTCCTGGTTGCTGGATGGGCGTTTGGGTATCGAAAAATTTCGCCAGATTTTCGCGCTGGATAACCTGCCGGAACAATCCCGGGGTGATTTCAATACCCTGGCCGGATTTGTGGTTATGCAACTGGGCCATGTCCCCCGTTCAGCCGATTTTTTCGAGTGGAACGGACTGCGTTTTGAGGTGGTGGACATGGATCGAAACCGGGTTGACAAGATCATGGTCAGCCGCATCGGGGTTCAGGGGTGACTCCGCCTGGCTTTGCCAGCAGGGAGACACTGGATCCGGCGTTTGGCAACAACGGCACAAGCCTGATCGGGCAGGCTGATCGCTATCTGTTTCCGGTGGCTATGGCTGTGGCGGCGGACGGTGCAATCCTGCTGGCAGTCAATGCCAGCGATGCCGCAGGCAGCGATCTTTTACTGCTGCGTTACGACAGCCCGGGACAACCCGATGCCGGGTTTGGTCAGGCGGGCAGTGTAACTACGGCTTTTCAGGCGGGTGGCGGTTCGGCCTTCGCCATGTCCCTGCAGGCTGATGGCAGCATCCTGCTGGCCGGTGATCATTTCAACGGCACCACACTTGATTTTGCAGTGGCCCGTTACCGGGCGGATGGCAGTCTGGACACCGAGTTTGCCACCGCCGGTTTGGCAACCACCGACTTCGGTCGTGACGACCGGGCCAGGGCACTGGCGGTGCAGGCGGATGGCCGGATCATTCTGGTCGGCCAGACCTTTGGCGGGGATCATACCGATTTTGCCGTGGCCCGCTATCTGGCCAATGGCCAGCCGGATACCGGGTTTGCCGCCGGTGGTAAAACCACCGTCGATTTCCGCAAGGCGGGTGACGGAGCCAGTGCGGTAGCCCTTCAGGGTGATGGCAAACTGTTGGTGGCCGGTTCCAGTTTCAACGGCAGTCGTGGTGATGATTTTGCCCTGGTTCGCTTCAACCCTGATGGCAGGTTTGATGGCAGTTTCGGTTCAGGCGGCGGGGTAACCACCGCCATCCAGGGGGCGAGCAATGACGTGGTGACGGCGATAGCGGTTCAGGCTGATGGCCGGATTGTACTGGCGGGTCGCAGTTTCACCGGTCAGACTGCCCAGGCCACGCTGGTACGTTATCTGGCCGATGGTCGCCTGGATGGCAGCTTTGGTAACGGGGGGATTGTCACCACCGGCCAGATGGAGGCCGCGACCGATGTGATCCTCAGGCCGGACGGCAAACTGGTCATGGCAGGAACCGCCCGCAATGATTTTGGCTTGATGCGGTTTGCCGCCAATGGTCAGGTTGACACCCCATTCGGCAACAACGGCCTGGTCACCAGTGGTCTGGCTGGCCGAATGGAACGCATTGATGACCTTGAAATCCAGGCAGATGGCCGCCTGCTGGCGGCGGGTTCGCGCCTCAATGGCACCACCCGTTCGGCCGTACTGCTGCGGTTTGGCTGGGACACCGCATTACCCGCCCTGCCGGAAGATGATCCTGACCCTGCGGGCGTGGTACTCCGCACCCTGTATGAGCCGGTGTATGTGGACGCCGACGGGCATGCCCTGGTTGGTGTGGCGGTGTCCGCTCCGGTCAATCGGGCCGACGAAGGCGTCTGGCAATACCGAAGCGATGAGGCAACCGACTGGTATCCGCTCGGTGACCTGGCCTACCAAACCGCCCTGTTACTGGGAGCAGACGCCCGCCTGCGTTTTTTGCCCGCCCGCGATTATGCCGGGACGCCCCAATCCCCCCTGTTTCATCTGGTGGATGATTCCGGAGGCTTCAGCCCTACCCGTGCGGCTGACCGTTCGATCATCGACCTGACCACTACCGCCGCACTCGAAGCCGTTTCCGTCCAGGGCATTCCCTTGTCGGTGCAGGTCTTGCCGGTCAATGACCCGCCCACCCTGAGCCGGATCGGCACCCTGCAGGGCGGGCTGGAGGATACCGCCTACCGGCTGGATTATCCGACCCTGCTTGCGGCCAGTGACACGCTGGATGTGGACGGCGAGGCAGTGGCGTTCCGCATTGAATCGGTCAGTGCCGGTAGCGTTACGGTGGACGGACAGCCGGTAAGCCCGGGTTCGACCCGACTGGCGGCCAGTGCGGTGCTGACCTGGATCCCCCCCGCCAACGCTAACGGCATGTTGAGTCCCTTCAGCGTGGTAGCGGTTGATGCCGCCGGGGCCACCAGTCCGGCGGTGGCGGTGACGGTCGGGCTGGCTCCGGTCAATGACCCGCCGCGCATAACCCTCGGTTCCAGTGCATCGCCGGTTTATCTGGAAG
>CAIVXW010000099.1 GCA_903910005.1 uncultured Methylococcaceae bacterium | reverse complement strand
GACGCCACTCCCGGGACGCCACTCCCGGGACGCCACTCCCGGGACGCCACTCCCGGGACGCCACTCCCGGGACGCTACTCCCAGGGTGCCACTTACCACCGTGACCTGAATCCTGTGAACACTATCGTAATGATACAATGTAACGAAATCAAGTCGCACTTCCGGTTCGCTGCAAAACGACTGCGTTCTATGCTAAAGTTTACAAAAATACTCGGAAATCAGGCGTCATGACAGTCGACACATTACTGGCCGCCCGCTGGGTGATTCCGGTTGAACCGGAGCGGGTCGTGCTGAACGACCACACCCTTGCCCTGAGTCAGGGGCGCATTGTGGCTATTCTGCCCACGTCCGTGGCGCAGGCGCGTTACCCGGACGTTACGCCGGAGCCATTCTATCAGCACGTGCTGATCCCCGGTTTCATCAACGCTCACACCCATGCCGCGATGTCGCTGTTGCGGGGGATTGCGGATGACCGCCCCCTGATGACCTGGCTGACGGATCACATCTGGCCACTGGAACAACGCATGGTCAGCGAGGAATTCGTACGGGACGGAACCGAACTGGCCGTGGCCGAAATGCTGCGCGGGGGTATTACCTGTTTCAATGACATGTATTTCTTTCCAGCCACGACCGCCCGGACGGTTGCAGCCGCAGGCCTGCGGGCCGTGATCGGGATGATCGTGCTGGACTTCCCCAGCAATTTTGCCAGTGGGGCGACTGACTACCTGGACAGGGCAAGCGCGTTGCAGGCGGAGTGGCAGGATCATCCCCTGATCCGCACCGCATTTGCACCGCATGCCCCCTACACGGTTTCGGATGAGCCGCTGCGGGCCATTCGGCAGCAGGCCGATGCGTGGAACATTCCGGTTCACATTCACCTGCATGAAACCCGCGACGAGGTGGAAACCGCCCGGCGCGAGCAGGGTTTGAGTCCGCTGCAACGGCTGGATGGCCTGGGTCTGTTGAACCGGCGATTGCTGGCGGTACACATGACCCAACTGACCGCCGCCGAAATCGACCGTCTGGCCGCGAGTGGCGGCAGTGTGGTGCATTGTCCCGAATCCAACCTCAAACTGGCGAGCGGTTTCTGCCCGGTGGCCCGACTGGTTGAGGCCGGGGTCAATGTCGCCCTGGGTACCGACGGAGCCGCCAGCAACAACGATCTGGATATCATGGGCGAAATGCGGATTGCCGCCCTGCTGGCCAAGGCCGTGGCACAGGACGCCAGCGTGATCCCTGCCCACACCGCATTGCGTATGGCCACCCTGAACGGTGCCCGGGCACTGGGGCTGGATCAGGAGATCGGTTCACTGGTGGTTGGCAAGTCGGCGGATATTACCGCCATCCGGCTGGATGCCCTGGAAACCCAACCCCTGTTCGATCCCCAGTCTGATCTGGTGTACGCTGCCAGCCGTCACCAGGTAAGTGACGTCTGGGTGCAGGGACGGCGTTTGTTACGGAACCGGCATCTGACTACCCTGGATAGCCGGATCATCATTGAAAAGGCCGCCCGCTGGCGCGACCGCCTGACTGACCGTACCCCCTGACTCCCATGATTGCTACCGAAAACGTTAATCCCGCTGAAATCCACAAGTTTGGTTCCCTGGCTGACTCGTGGTGGAACCCGAACGGCGCGTTCAAAACCCTCCATGCCGTCAACCCGTTGCGGATGCAGTTCATCCGTGCCCATGCCAGCCTTCCCGGTTGCCGTATTCTGGATGTTGGCTGTGGTGGCGGCATTCTGAGCGAAGCCCTGGCGGAAGCCGGGGGTGAGGTACTGGGCATTGATCTGGCACCTGAACTGGTTGCCGTGGCGACCCGCCATGCCGAAGCGGGCAACCTGAACCTCCGTTACCGCAGCCTCAGTGTCGAAGCCCTGGCGGATGAGGTGCCGGGCCAGTTCGATGTAGTTACCTGCATGGAAATGCTGGAGCATGTTCCCCGGCCTGAATCAGTGGTGAACGCGGTGGCCCGACTGGTCAGACCGGGTGGTTGGGTGTTTTTCTCTACCCTGAACCGCCATCCCAGAGCCTGGCTGCTGGCGGTGGTGGCTGCCGAATACGTGCTCAACATGATTCCGAAGGGAACCCACGACTACAACACTTTCATCCGTCCGTCAGAACTGACAGCCTGGGCTCGCACCGCCGACCTGACTTTACGGGATATGGCGGGTGTCAGTTACAACCCCCTTACCCGTCAGTTCAGTCTGGGAGGTGATACCGGGGTCAACTACCTGGCGGCTTTTATGAGAACCGGAGACTGACCCATGCCGACCCGGATGACGGCTGTCCTGCTTGACCTGGACGGTACCCTGTTGCACACGGCCCCCGATCTGATAGCTGCTGCCAATGCGGCCCTGACCGAGGCCGGTATTGCCGAGAGACCGTCCCGAGAACTGACGCCCCGTGTTTCCGGAGGAGCGGCCGCCATGCTGGGCTGTGCCGCCGACGATATTGCCCGCACCGGGCAGGATTTCGACACACTCATGCAGCGGATGCTGACCCTCTATGAGGCGGGTATCGCCTGTCGCAGCCGGTTTTATGCCGGGATGGAAACCGTGCTGGACACGCTGGAGCAGCGGGGCATTCCCTGGGGCATTGTCACCAACAAGCACAGTCGTTTTACACATCCCCTGTTGATGGCATTGGGCATCGACCACCGTCCGGCCTGCATCATCAGTGGTGATACCACCGCCGAACGCAAACCGCATCCGCTGCCCTTGCTTGAAGCCTGCCGCCAACTGCAAACCGCCCCCCAAACCTGTGTCTATGTCGGCGACGCGAAACGCGATATTGAAGCCGGTCAGCGGGCTGGCATGGCGACGCTGGTCGCCCTGTATGGTTATCTGGCCGATGACGATCAGCCGGAATGCTGGGGAGCGAACGGGTTGCTGCAGCATCCGGGCGACCTGATCGCCTGGCTGGACGCTGAGTACCTGGCATGAATGCACTGGCAAACCAAACCATTCTGGTCAGCGGTGCCGGAGGCTGCCTGGGAGCCGCCACCGCCAGGGCGTTGGCGGCTGCCGGGGCAACGGTCGTGTTGCTCGGCAGAACCGTGTCCCGTCTCGAACGGGTTTATGATGACATCCTGGCCTCGGGCCATCCACAGCCGGCCATTTACCCCATGGATCTGCTGGGTGCCACCGAACAGGATTACCATGCGCTGGCCGAAACAGTGCGGGCAGAGTTGGGTGGTTTGCACGGTCTGGTTCATACTGCGGCCCGAATGGATCACCTGGGACCCCTGGAACAACTTCCGGCAGAAACCTGGGAACACTCCCTGCGGATCAACCTGACGGCTCCTTTTCTGATGACCCGGGCTCTGCTGCCACTATTGCGGGAGAATCAGGCAACCGTCGTCTTTACCACTGATTCAGCCGCCCGAACCGGACTGGCTTACTGGGGAGCCTACGGGGTGGCTAAAACAGCGATGGAACGGTTGGCCCGGCTTTGGTCACAGGAACATGAGGAATCACTCAAGGTCGTGGTATTCGAGCCGGGTGGCATGGTATCGCCGCTGCGGCGTCGGGCCTTTCCCGCTGAAAATCCGGCTGAGCTTGCCGCCCCGACCGAGTGCGCCCTCCGAATCGTAAACCTTTTCCATACGGGAGATCATGCGCCATGAGCCTGGTACAGGAAGATATTGTCGCCATTGAGGAAGTCGTCCGGAACATGCTGACCGGCATGGCCCGGCCCGGGCCTGTCCGGAGCTGGCTGGATTTGCGTGACCCGTACGAACTCGACTTTCGTGATTTGAGGGAACGCACCCTCAAGGTAGAAGAAGAATTGAAACATCAGCGTGAGCTGATGCAAGCCGGTTTTACCCAGATGGATAAACGGTTTGAGTTGATGCAAGCCGGTTTTGCCCAGATGGACAGACGGTTTGAGTTGGCCAAACAGGAGGCAGATCAGCGGTTTAATCTGACCAAACAGGAGATGGATAAACGATTTGAGCTGGCTAAACAGGAAGCGGACAAACGATTTGATCAGGCCCAACACGAAAGGGACAAACGATTTGACCAGGCCCAACAGGAAAGGGACAAACGGTTTGATCAGGTTCAACAGGAAATGGACAAACGATTTGATCAGGCCCAACAGGAAAGTGACAAACGCTATGAGTTGATGCAGGCCGGTTTTGCCCGGATCGACAAGCGGTTTGAGTTGGCCCAACAGGAAATGGACAAACGCTTTGACCAGGCCAAAATGGAAACTGACAAACGGTTTGACCAGGCCAAAATGGAAACCGACAAACGCTTTGACCAGGCCAAAATGGAAGCGGACAAACGGTTTGAGCAGATAGAAAGGAAACTTGATCAGCAACACACCGAAATCATGGCCATACACCACGAAATCAGGCTACAGATGCGCTGGGTATTCGGTCTGGTATTGAGCGTGGCAGGGCTGGTTATTGCCGTGAGCAGATTGCATTGACGGAATCGTACCGGGGGGCGAACCGGTGCCGGATGACAATCCGGCTACACCACATCCGGTCGACTGCCGAAACCATGACCCTGTTTCCCCCATCAATTTTTCCGTTTGACCATCAAGAGAGTTAGTTAAGTTATGTACGGTTACGGACGCGAGAGCATCGTATTGCAGCGTGATGTTGCGGCAGTTCAGGTTCCCGAGGGAACCCCTGTGACGCTGTATCAGGGGCATGTTGTTACACTCATGCAGGCGTTGGGTGGCCATTTCACCGTCACCACGGAGTATGGCGTCATGGCCCGGATTTCCGGCAACGACGCCGATGCCCTGGGCAAGGAACCTCCCCTGATTAACAATCTGGTGGCCGGTACGGATGCGGAGGCAGTGGAGCAAAACGTCTGGGCCGTACTCAGAACCATCTACGACCCGGAAATTCCGGTCAACATTGTCGATCTGGGTCTGGTGTATCACTGCCGCCTCAGGCCGGGTCAGCCGGACGGTCATGACGTTGAGGTCATCATGACCCTGACCGCGCCCGGTTGCGGCATGGGTCCGGTACTGCAATACGATGCCGAAGCCGCCATCAAGAATCTGCCGGGTGTCAACCGGGTTACCATTGAAGTTGTATTCGACCCCCCCTGGTCGCGTGATCACATGTCGGAAGTGGCCCGTCTGCAACTGGGCATGGTGTGAATTGACCCGCCCGATGCGTACCGTCGGCAGAAACGTCTCAATCCGTTTCCAGACAGAGGGCTAGCCCGTCATGCCAGTCGGGTAATCGATAGCCAAACCGTTCGGCCAGTTTATCCGTGTTCAATACGGAATAGGCGGGGCGTCGGGCTGGCGTGGGATAGCCGGTGGTGGGAATGGGTTCCAGCCGGGCACAGGTCTGGCTCAAAAGCCCCTGCCGGATTCCAAGCGTGCGGATTGCCTCGGCGAAGCCATGCCAGGTGGTGGTTCCGGTTGAAGTCAGGTGATAAATACCGGTTCTGTCGCCCGGCTCAAAGCGACCGTCAGTCAGTGAACACGCTATCATCATGCCGGTGGCTTCCGCAATCAGGCGGCTCCAGGTTGGGGCACCGGTCTGATCGGCAACTACGCGCAGTACCTCACGTTCCCGCATGAGGCGCAGCATGGTCAAAAGGAAGTTCTGGCCGCGCTGCCCGTATACCCAGGCCGTCCGCAAGATCAAATGGGGGATGCCCACAGCGGCGATAGCCTGTTCACCCCGGAGTTTGCCGATTCCGTAGGCATTGACTGGATCCGTGACATCGTCCTCCCGGTACGGTCGAGTGCCGTCACCCTGAAAAACATAATCGGTGGAATAATGCACCAGACCGGCACCCAGGCTTCGGGCTTCCTCGGCCAGAATCCCCGGTGCGATACCGTTGATGCTGTCTGCCAGGGCGGTTTCCGTTTCGGCCTTGTCAACAGCGGTGTAGGCTGCTGCGTTGACGATGAGTCCGGGCCTGACCTCCCGCACCGCCGTGCGGATGGAGTCTGCATTAGCCAGATCCAGCGGTAGGGCGGTGTGGCGATCCAGGCAGATGACCGTCCCGAGACCGGCCAGGGTTCTACGCAGTTCGTAGGCCACCTGGCCGTGACGACCGATCAGCAGTATGTTCATGGCCGCCACTCCGGTAATTGCTCCGGCCTGAAGTCAGCCAGTCGCTGCCCGGCCTGATCTTTCCCTGACAGGCTGGGTTCGCTGATTGGCCAGTGGATGCCTATGTCCGGATCATTCCAGGCCAGGCTGTACTCATGGGCCGGGTTATAGAAGTCAGTACATTTATAGGAAAACAGCGCGGTTTCGCTGACTACGCAAAATCCGTGGGCAAAACCTTCGGGTACGTAGAGTTGCCGGTGGTTCTCCCCGCTCAGGGTTACGCCATACCACTGGCCAAAGGTAGGAGAACCGCGCCGGATGTCGACAGCCACATCATAGACGGCACCTTCCAGTACCTGCACCAGTTTGCCCTGGGGTAGCGGATTCTGGAAATGCAGTCCACGCAGTATGCCCTGGCGTGAGAATGAAACATTGTCCTGAACGAAATCAAGCACCAGTCCGGCCTCACTGAATCGCTGTCGGTTCCAGCTTTCAAAAAAGAATCCACGGGCATCACCAAATACCCGGGGTTCCAGCAGAAGTACACCCGGTAATGGCGTAGGGTTTATGATCATGTCGGTCGTCCCAGTTGGAGTAGTCGGTACAGATATTGGCCGTAGCCGCTCTTGCTGAGTCGGGCTGCATGGCGTTCAAGGGTTTCGCTGTCGATCCAGCCCTGGCTCCAGGCAATTTCCTCCGGACAGCAGACTTTCAGTCCCTGGCGTTCTTCAATGGTCTGAATGAAGTTGGAAGCCTGCATCAGGGAGTCATGGGTTCCGGTATCCAGCCAGGCGACTCCACGCCCCAGTTTCTCCACCGTGAGTTGTCCCCGGGTCAGGTACAGATTGTTGATGTCGGTGATTTCCAGTTCGCCCCGGGCCGATGGTTTGAGTCCGGCTGCCATATCAACGACCTGATGATCGTAAAAATACAGCCCCGTGACGGCATAATTGGATTTGGGTTGGGCCGGTTTTTCTTCAAGACCGGTGACCCGTCCGGTCTCATCAAAGGCGGCCACGCCGTAGCGCTCAGGATCCCTTACCCAGTAACCAAACACGGTCGCACCCTCGGCACGTCCGGCGGCCCGGCAAAGATCGTTTTGCAGGCCATGTCCGTAAAAAATGTTGTCACCCAGTATCAGGCAGGATCGATCCCTCCCGATGAAATCGCGCCCAATCAGAAAAGCCTGGGCCAGCCCTTCCGGTTTGGGTTGGGTTGCGTACCGAATCGACATACCCCACGGCTGACCATCCCCCAGTAAGTGACTGAACAGGGGCGCGTCGTGGGGCGTGGTAATAATGAGAATGTCCCGTATCCCTGCCAGCATGAGTATGGACAGCGGATAATAAATCATGGGCTTGTCGTAAATCGGCAGCAGTTGCTTGCTGATCACGTGGGTCAGGGGATGCAGGCGGGTACCCGATCCCCCGGCCAGGATAATGCCTTTAAGTGCGGTACTGGACATGAAAATAGTCAATTATTGGGTTGTTGGCCGGGTATCTGCTGAATTCAGGTTCGGCACCGGTTCATACTGAATGGTTGTCATGGTTTCTAGCTCATTCTGGTGTTCAAAAAAATTGATCCAGACCCAACCGCTCGCCCCGATAGCTGCCATCCATGACCCGGGCACACCAGGCCTGGTTGTCCAGATACCAGCGCAGGGTTTTACCAATGCCGGTTTCAAAGGTTTCCCGGGGCTGCCATCCCAGCTCCCGCTTGATCTTGCCGGCATCGATCGCGTATCGGAGATCATGCCCGGGGCGATCCGTAACAAACCGGATAAGCTGACGGTGAGGGGTATGGGGCGATTCCGGCAATAGTTCATCCAGCAGGTCACACAGGGTGTGGACGACCTCCAGATTGGTTTTTTCGTTGTTGCCACCGATATTGTAGACCTCGCCCGGTCGTCCCTGCATCAGTACCGTCATCAGTGCCTGGCAATGATCCTCCACGTACAGCCAGTCACGGATATTGGCCCCTTGACCGTAAACCGGCAGGGGTTTGCCGTGGAGGGCATTGTGGATCATCAGGGGAATCAGTTTTTCCGGAAACTGATAGGGACCGTAGTTGTTTGAGCAGTTGGTTGTCAGTACCGGCAAACCGTAGGTATGGAAATAAGCCCTGACCAGATGATCCGACGCCGCCTTCGATGCGGAGTAGGGTGAATTGGGTTGATACGGGCTTTGCTCGCTGAACTGGCCCGTAGCCCCCAGGCTGCCGTAAACCTCATCGGTCGAAACATGCAGGAAACGGAACGTGACCTGTTCTTCCAGTGGCAGGTTTTTCCAGTACTGGCGGGTTGCCTCCAGTAGCTGAAAAGTGCCGACCACGTTGGTCTGGATGAAGGCGTCCGGCCCGCTGATGGAGCGATCTACGTGGCTCTCGGCGGCAAAATTGAGGATGGCGGTGGGTTGATAGCGTTTCAGCAGGTAATCCAGCAGTTCCCTGTCGCCGATTGACCCCAGTACGAACTGGTGGTCGGGATGATCCTTGACCGATTCCAGGGTGTCCAGGTTGCCGGCATAGGTGAGGGCGTCAAGATTGATGACTTTATGGCCCGGTTGCCGCATCAGGCCGAGGACGAAATTACCGCCGATGAAACCGGCTCCCCCGGTTACCAGTACAGTGTTGTGAGTCATGTCAGGGGGCTCCTGTTTTGCGTTGCATCATGCCACGGGATGGATTGTAGCCGACGATGGCCGCCACCACAAAAATCAGCATGGCGACGGTGGTGTAGGCGATGGCGTAGGGATTGACCTGTCCGTACAGGGCAAACCGTATCATTTCCACGGCCTGGGAAAAGGGATTGATCCCGGCCAGTCCGTGCAGCCAGGGACTGGACTCTTCCATCTTCCAGAGGGGATAGAGGGCAGTGGACAGGAAAAACAGCGGGAATATAACGAAATTCATCACGCCGGCAAAATTTTCCAGTTGTTTGATGAACGATGACATCAACAGACCCAATCCGCCCAGCATCAGCCCGCTCAGAATCAGGGCAGGCAACACGCTGATGTAGCCGGATAGCGGAATGTCCACCCCGGACAGGCCGGCAATCACCAGAAAGGCATAGGCCTGCAGCAGGGATACCAGCACCCCTGCCAGCAGTTTGCAGACCAGCAGATACCCGCGTGGCAAGGGGCTGATCAGCAGGGTTTTCATGCTGCCCATTTCCCGGTCATACACCATGGAGAGCGAGCTTTGCATACCGTTGAACAACTGGATCATGCCGATCAGGCCCGGCGTGATGTAAACCTCGTAGAGAATGTAGGTTTCGTAGGGTGGAATGATGGCGACTCCCAGGGTGGAACGGAATCCGGCCGCGAATATAAACAGCCAGACCAACGGTCTCACCAGGGCGGAAATGAAGCGTTCACGCTGGTGGACGAACCGGAACAGTTCTCTCAGCATGATGCCGCCAAGGGCACGCAGGTAACGTAACGGTGTCATCGCTGCTGTTCTCCGGTCAGTTGCTGGAAAGCGGTGCCCACATCGGGGCAACCGGTGGTGGCCAGAACCTGCCCGACCGTTCCGCAGGCCTGTACCCGCCCCCTGTGCAATATGACCAGGTGATCGTCGGCATGAACCTCGTCAATCAGGTGGGTCGTCCACAGCACTGCGATCCGTTGTTCATGGGCCAGTTGGTGGGCGTAATCAACCAGAGCCTTGCGACTGGGCAAATCAAGACCGACCGTCGGTTCATCCAGTAACAGCACCCGGGGTTGATGCAGCAGTGCCCGGGCGATTTCCACCCGGCGGCGATGGCCGCCGTTCAGGGCGCGTACCTTTTCCCGCCGACGCTCATACATGGTCTGGCGTGACAGTTCTTCCAGAATGCGGACATCGGCGTCACGACGGCTCAAACCGTGCAGTGATGCGTGATAGCGCAGGTTTTGCTCGACAGAAAGATCCATGTCCAGGGTCGATTGCTGAAACACCACCCCCAGATGGGCCAGTGCCCGGGTGCCCTCGCGTGCCAGATCATACCCGGCAATCCGGATTGAACCGGAGCGGCTTTGAAACAGGCGGGTCAACAGCGAAAACAGGGTGGTTTTGCCGGCCCCGTTCGGACCCAGCAACAGGGTGAACTGACCCGGATACACCTCGAAACCCACCTGCTGCAGGGCCGGTTTATCGCCGTAGTGATAACCCAGAGCCTCTACCTGCAGGGCTGGCAAGCCCTGACGTTCAAACGGTAGTCGCAGATCGCTTGCGTAAATGGCGTTCATGGCAATGCCACCACGCCCCAGGGCGACTGGCCCACTGCGATTGATTTGACCGCCTTGTGGCTGGGCAGATCAATCCGGGTGATGTCGTTACTGAGTCCGTTGGTGGTATAGAGCGATTGGCCATCCGGGCTGAAAGCCAGGTTCCAGACCCGCTGACCCACCAGGATATAGCGCAGAACCTCCAGTTTTTGCGCGTCAATGACCGCAACCCGATTGGCAGGGCCCAGGGCTACATAGCCATAGCGGCGGGCGGCATCGAGGGCGATACCAACCGGCTGGATTTTTTCACGGGTGACGCCCGGAATGTTGAACGTCAGCCTTTTGACGAGTTGCCGGGTCGCCGTATCGAGTATGCTGACGCTGCCAGCCATTTCCGAACTCACCCAAAGCTGGCGGCTGTCGGCGGTAAAGGCACAGGCGCGGGGGCGTGGATCCACCAGGGTGTTATCAATCAGGGCGAGGCTCACAGGGTTGATCCAGTGAACCATGTTGGTGGTTTCGCTGGTACTCACCAGCCATGAACCGTCGGCACTGGTGGCAATGCCCTCGGGTTCGACCCCGACCGGAATCTGTCGAATCTGGCGACGTCCTGCCAGATCCACTACGGTGACCTGGTTGTCATCCTCGTTGGAAACGAACAGCCGCCGTTCATCGGAGGACAGGGCGAAGGTTTCCGGGTCTTCGCCGGAAGGCAAGCGGGCCGTGACCGTCAGGCTGGCCCGATCCAGTACGACGATGCTGTTGTCGTCACTGGTGGCGACATACAGCAGGCGTCCATCCCGACTGGCAGCCAGCCCACGCGGGCGTTTGCCGATACTGACCGTTTTTTGCAGTGTGCCTTGCACACCATCGACGACGGCCAGTGCGTTGTCTTTTTCCAGGGTGACGTAGACGGTTTCAGCCGGTAGCGGCAGGGCAATCAGCCAGCCGACCACTAACCCGACCGGGTACGCCCGCGCTTTGCTTGTCATCAGGTTTTTCATTGCAGGGGTGATTTCATGGCGATGTGGGGTGACAGGGCGATTCCGGTTCATCATACCCCAGGGTGTCCAGTTCGTTGCGGGGATGGAGAAAACCTTCAAGCGGAGCCACCGCGACCATTGAGCGGTCGGCGGCCAGCAGCAGGGGTTGGCGCAGGCGACCATCCCAGGGGCGGAACGACAACGGAACCCCCTTGAAGCCGGCCAGAGCCAGTTCAGTCCCGCGCAGGTAGGCCCGGATGGCCTCGAATTGTACCGAGCGGGTTCGGGTGGCAGCCTCGCCTACCGCCCGTACCGCCAGCCAGGCGGCGTAATCAATTGCGGTCATCGGGTAACCGGCCTGCTCACGAAAGCGATTCTGTAATTGCAGGGCTCCCCAGGCCTCATGGGTGTGGTGCCAGTTGACCGGTCTGAGTCCCTGGGTGCCGACCACCGGACGCGGACGCCAGGTTCGGTATGCCAGGCTGTCACCGAACAGCCCCGCCTCATCGGCCACGACCAATACGTCGTAGTCGTTGCCCTGGGTATAAACCGGAATCTCCGATTCGGGCGTGCGCCGGTCGGCAAAGGTATGCTGCCAGACTTTCTCCTCGACGATTTTGGCCCCGAAGCGTTGAGCTGCCCGCCGGATGGCTGCGGCGAAGCGTTGGTCAGCCTCGCCCGGCCCAATGGCCAGAAACCAGCGACTCCAGCGTTTTTTGAGCAGGTACTGCGCCAGTGCATCGGCCTGCATGGCCCGACCCGGCATGAGTTTCAGCACATTGGCCTGACAGTCGCGGGCTTGCCCGGGCTCGTCGGTGTTGGCAATGTCGTAAATCAGGCTGTTGTCAGCCTCTGCCAGGGCGGCCAACTGCCTGACCCGTGCAACCGGCAGATTGACCAGGATATGCCGGTATCCGCGTGCCAGCAGGGCTCGAAAAACCGCATCCACATCGCCGTCAGCCGCCACGACCGTTTCATCCAGTACAAAATTCTGCCGGGTAAAACGTCCGGTGGTGTTATTGTCACGGATGGCCAGACGCGCCCCCTGCCGCCCCTGATCCGGGGTTAAGGGATCAAAAAAGGGCACCAGCGGCGGGGTTTGGGCTGACTGGCCCAGATAGGCCAGGGTCACGGTGTCGCTGGCGGGTGGGGCCGGAGTCACCGGTTGAACCGGGGCTGCGGTTTTTGCGGTTTTTGCAGCCGCCTGAACCGGTGCGGCGGACAGCAACAACAGGCTCAGTATGAACGATGCAGAACGGGACAGCATGGGAATGGCCGGGGGGCGGGAGTCATTAGCCGACATTGTAGTTGACGTGCAGCCAGAATCCCAGAACCCGGGTCAGTACCGGGAGATCCAGCGGTTTGGGAATGAAATCGTTCATGCCAACGGCGACGCAGTTGTTCCTGTCCTGGTCGGAGGTATTGGCCGATACCGCAATGATGGGCAGGGCATCGCTGGAGAATTGCTCGCGCAGGTGGCGGGTGGCTTCCAGTCCATCCATGACCGGCATCTGAATGTCCATCAGGATCGCATCGTAGGGTGTTTCGGTGCTGGCAACCCGCTCAAGGGCTTCCTGACCGTTTTCAGCCAGATCCGTCCAGATATCCAGCCGGGCCAGAAAGCGTTTTGCCACCAGTTGATTGAGCGGGTTGTCTTCCACCAGCAAAATGTGCTTGGAGCGAAAATCGCCCGCCTCGGCAGCCACCGGGGCAACGGCTGATTCAACCTGCTGAAACGGCAGGGTTACGCTGAAGCGACTGCCAAGGCCCAGGGTACTCTCTACCTTGATTTCACCCCCCATGTGCCGGCTCAGACGCTCAGCCACGGTCAATCCCAGGCCGGTGCCACCGTAACGGCGGGTGCTGGAACCGTCTGCCTGACTGAAGGCGGTAAACAGCCGTTCAACCTGTTCGGTGGACATGCCGATTCCGCTGTCGCTGACCGTGAAGCTAATCCAGAGGCTGCCCCCGGACTGCTCCTGCAGGGTGCAACCCAGTTCGACATAACCCTGTTCGGTGAATTTGACCGCGTTGGCCAGCAGGTTGGCCAGTATCTGGGTGAGCCGGGAACCATCGCCGCTCAACCGGGCAGGTACCTGTGAATCCTGTTTTACCCTGAATTCAAGCCCCTGGTCTCTGGCAGCCTGGCCGGTGCGGGTGATCAGCGTATCCAGCAATTCCTTCAGGGAAAATTCAGCCGACACGATCTGCATCTGGCCGCTTTCCAGTGAGGAAAAATCCAGCAGGGTATTGAGCAGCACCAGCATGTTGCGGGCTGACAGTTCGATTTTTTGCAGATGGGACAGGGTATCGGGCGGTAGCGATTCATTCAGCAGCAGATGACTCAGTCCCAGAATGGCGTTCATCGGGGTCAGCAGTTCATGGCTCAAATTGGCCATGAATTCACTCTTGACGGTATTGGCGTGTTCGGCGGCCTCCTTGGCACGCTGCATGGCCACCTGCGACTCCCGGATAGCGGTGATGTCGATGCAGGAACTGATGAACCCCATGAAACGCTGCCCCGCGCCGAAACGGGGGGCACTGCTGTCCAGAAACCAGCGGTAGTCGCCCGTGGCCGAACGCAGCCGGTAATCTGCGGTGAAGGCTTGCTGATTGTCGGTTGCCGCCTCGCGCCGGGCCAGGTAATCGGCCAGGTCATCCGGGTGGAACGCGGCCTGCCATTGCGTCGGGGTGTCCGGTTCGGTGCTGCAACCGGTGAATTGCTGCCATTGCCGGTTAAAGTAATCGCGTGCCCCGCTGGCGGTGGAGGTAAACACCAGTACCGGGGCGGAGTCGGCCATGTTTCTGAAGCGGCTCTCGCTTTCGCGCAGTGCCCCCTCCGCCGCCTGACGTTGCCGGACTTCCCCGATCAGACGCCGGTTTTGCTGCGACAATTGCAGGGTACGGGCCCGGACTTCCGCCTCCATGCCCAGGGTACGACCGCTCAGGGTCATCAGTAACAGCCCCAGCAGGGCGGTAAATCCGGTACCTCCCAGCAGGACATAAAAAGTATTCAGCGACGCGCCCGGCAATTCACCGGCTACGGTACTGACCAGTTCCCAATGCCGCCCGCCAACCTCCAGTTGCCGGGTCAGACTCAACGCCTTGTCCGGTGTCCGGGTGGTATCGGTGTACAGGTAGTCGTTGCCCTTGACCGCATCGCGGTCACGTACCTCAATCCGGAGCAATCCCCGTTTGTCACCCATGGCGGCCAGGGCGGTCTCAATGACATCGCCGATTCGCAATACTTCAACCACAAAGCCGCTGATGTCCTCCGGGGCCAGTATTGCCGAATCGGTCGGAAGCGGATTTTTGCGTACCGGCAGCAGTACCAGTATGCCCCGCTGCTGCCCGGTTTCCTGCACCAGGCGAATGGGGGCGGTGGCGGACAACTGGCCGCTGGAAACTGCCTGGTCAATCGCGGCTCGCCGCAGGGGTTCCGAGCCAATGTCATACCCCAGGGCCTTGCCATTGCTGGCAAAGGGTTCGATGTAGGTGACCACTACATAGTCAGGATAAGGCCGGGCCTTGACGAACTGACCGGCCGGGTTTTTCTCGGTAATGGGCACCTGACCCGACTCGAACGACTCCCGTTCGGTGGCCTTGACCCAGCTATTCCAGGAAAATCCCTGAATGCCGGGATTGCGCCGAATGGCTGGCACCGTGAACAGGGCAAACTGATCGCGACTGATCTGACCTGCCGCATGAAACAGCCCCTGCAGGGTATGGAGTTCCTCCAGATGACGGGTCACCGCGTTTTGTATGGACTCACTGGCGGTGGTGGTCAGGGTCATCAGTTCGGTTTGCTGGCGTTCCTGCTCAAAGTGTTGCGAATAGACAAAAAATGACGAGGTGACCGCAAAACTTACGACCAGGGGCAAGGCCAGGGTGCGGCGACGGAATCGCCAGGCTCCGCGTGGCCTGCCGAACAGGGCCAGCATGACCGGGGTAAAGATGAAAACCCCAATGGTGTCGCCCATCCACCAGGTCAGCCAGTTGCGCGGCAGAATCTCCAGCGGCATCCGTCCCGCCAGCCACAGCAGGGTCAGGGAAAAACTGGCACTGACCAGACACCCCAACGGGCCACCCAGCAGGTAAAAACGCAGCACTTCCCGGTTGTGAATCAGGGAGCCTGGATAGCCTGCCCACCGTTTGATGGCAAGGCCGGTCAAAAAGGCTTGCAGGGTGGTGCCGGTTGCAACTCCCGCCGACAGCATCAGTGTTGTCAGCCCTTCGTCAGGGACAGCGGTAGCAAAAATGACCGTCAGGTTGGCCAGCAGCGATGCCAGAAAAATACCGGGCAGCACCGGGTTTCCGAAGACCAGCACCGCTCCCAGGGCAATACCGGCCGGTGGCCACAGGGCGGTGGCATAACCGGGTGGAATGGCCAGCGACAACCCCAGCAGGGCGGCCAGGTAGAAACAGACGCCAGTCAGTCCGGCCCTGAGCAGGTTTGCCAGCAGACCACCCCGTTTGCCGGGACGGCTTGCCGCAGTACGGTTCATGGAGCGATCTGGCGAGGAATCATTTTTTCCGCTGCTCATGGTATTCCCGATAAAAGCCATGCGCTGCGTAGAGCATCACGCCAAAGAAAATCCATTCCTGAATGGAAACCCCGCTGGGGTCTTCGTCCAGCACCACAATACCGATGATGGAGACCAGTATCAGCAGAAAATTATTGATCATGGGT
>CAIVXW010000098.1 GCA_903910005.1 uncultured Methylococcaceae bacterium | reverse complement strand
GATGTGTACGAGGTCGCCAGCAAGAGCCTGCAGGCCAACCCGACCTGATTGGCCTACCATGAAGCATGCCCTGTACGACCCGGCCCACTCCAGTCGTTCTGCCGAGGAGTGGCGGGTCAGCCTCACCGAGGGATACACCGCGGGCGAGCAGGAAAAAATCGCCGAAGCCCTCACCCTGACGCTTGATGCCCGGGTGGACGATTCGCGGGTGCGGCCACGCAGCATGGATGTGGCCGATAGCCTGCGTAAACTCAAAGTGGATGCCCAGACCCTGCAGGTTGCCCTGTTGTCGGATCCCTATCTCAGGGATCAACTTGACAAACAGCACCTGCGGGAACGTTTTGGCGGTACCGTGGCCGATCTGGTTGACAAGGTTAACTGGCTCAATACCTTTGATGACTACCGCCCGGAAGAAAGCCGCGAACCGGATCAGGCTGAATTATTGCGGCAGATGCTGCTGGCTGTGGTCAATGATCTGCGGGCAGTGCTGGTCAAACTGGCTTACCGCCTGCAACGCCTGCGGTTACTCAAACACGGCGATGAGACCTTGCGTAGCCGGATTGCCCAGGAAACCCTGGATATTTTCTGCCCGCTGGCCAACCGTCTGGGCATCGGCCAGATCAAATGGGAACTGGAAGACCTGTCTTTCCGTTACCTTCACCCGGAAGAATACCGGCAACTGGCCAAGGGGCTGGCAGTCAATCGGGCCGGGCGCGAGGCCTTTGTCAAAGGTTTCACCGAGGAGTTGACCAGGCTGCTCGCAGAACATGCCGTCAAGGCCAGGGTCTACGGTCGTCCCAAGCACATTTACAGTATCTACCGCAAAATACGGCGCAAGGCGGTTGCACTGGATTCGCTGTTTGATCTCCATGCGGTGCGGGTTCTGGTGGACGATGTGACTACCTGCTACACCGTACTGGGACTGGTGCATGGCCACTGGCTGTCGGTACCGGCCGAGTTTGACGATTACATCGCCCATCCCAAGGAAAACGGCTATCAGTCACTGCATACGGTGGTGATTGCCGGGGAAGGCCGACCGGTTGAAATCCAGATCAGGACGGAGGCCATGCACGCCTACGCCGAGTACGGGGTGGCTGCCCACTGGCGTTACAAGGAGGGCGGCAAAGGCGACGCGCTGGATCACAGCATCAACGCCCTGAGACGCCTGCTGGAAGGCCATACGGAGGGCGATTCCATGCTGGAAGATTTTCGCTCTGACCTGTTCGAGGATCAGATTTTCGTACTGACCCCCAAAGGTCAGGTCGTCCGACTCAGCAAGGGTGCCACGCCGGTGGATTTTGCCTACAGCATCCACTCCGAAGTCGGACACCGTTGCCGGGGAGCGCGGGTCAATGGCCGGATGGTTCCCCTGACGTACCCGCTCAAATCCGGTGAAAAAGTCGAAATTCTGACCACCCGGCACGGCGGTCCCAGTCACGGCTGGCTGGATTCGCATCTGGGTTATGTCACCACCTCCCATGCCCGCAACAAGATACGGCAATGGTTCCGGCAACAGGATCACGAAAAACATCTCAAGGCGGGTCGGGCCATTATGGAGCATGAACAGCATAAACTGGGCATGCGGGAGGTCAACATGGAGGAGCTGGCCCGTCACTTCCATTTACCCCGTGGGGATGATCTGTTGCTTGCCCTGGGACGGGCCGACATCAGCCCACTGCAACTGGCGCAGGCACTCAAACCGCCTGAATGGCAGACGGCAGCGGTTCTGCCGCGTAAATCCCGCGATACCGACAAACGACCGGTCGGAGATATTCGGGTGCAGGGTGTCCGCCACCTGTTGACCCATCTGGCCCATTGCTGTGAGCCAAAGCCGGGCGATGCCATCATGGGGTATGTCACCCTCGGACGGGGTGTGGCGATCCACCGGGAGGACTGCCACAACATTCTCCAGTTGCCCGAGGACAAGCGAGCCCGATTGATTGAGGTTAGCTGGGGTCAGGACGGTGAATCCTACCCGGTTGAAATCGAAATCCGGGCCATTGACCGTAAGGGTCTATTGAAGGACATCACCCAGATTCTGGCACATGAACACGTCAACATCCTCAGAACCTTCAGTCTCACGGATCAAACCGATCAAACCGTCAGGCTGGAAGTAACGGCAGAAGTGTCTGACCTGGGCCAACTAAGCCTGGCCCTGGATAAACTGGAGCAGGTACACAATGTATTGAGTGCCCAGCGCAGACAGGGATGACACTCTGCCTGGGAGACCGGTGCCATCCCCGAAACCGGTTATCCGCTTTCTTTACCGTCACGCTTGCGATAGGTGGCGACCACTTCCTCATTCAGACGGTATACCGCCTGAATCTCGTTCAGTATCCCCCGTTGCTGGCTGGCAGTCAGGTGCTTGAACATCCCCAGCACGTTTTTTTCGACCTCGGTCAAACGCTGGTCGCCCTGCCCCTCGGTGATCCTGGCTTCATCTTCATTTTCCAGAAAATAGACCAACGGACGCTCCAGAGCTTTAGCCAGTTTTTTCAGGTCCTTGATGTTGGGTTCACGAAGATCCTTCTCGTAATTTCCAATCCGGCTCTGGGAATCCCAACCGCACTTCACAGCCAGTGTCAATTGACTGATGCCCAACAGCTCCCGGGCTGACTTGATCTTATCTCCCAAACTCATGGCCATATCCTCACCACAAAAAGTGATGAATGATAGACAAGGTTATTGTGAACCTGAAACACCATTAGTGATGTTGGTGCGTATTTATACTGCTTTTCAGAAAAAATTCCCAAAAAAAGCAGTAAAAACACGATGCAATACAACGATTTGTGTTATCATGATGATCACAACAACACATTTCGTGTATTGCTGCCTGGATGCTGCCCCGGGCAGCCCATCCCGGCATTCTCCGTAACGTACCACCAACACACAGGGCAATTTTTTACGATGACCTCCAGCATACCCACTGCCATCCTGCATAGTAATCGCATCGGTCGCCCCAAGCGCAAAGGGGCAGGTCTCATATTCGAGAGATTCAGAAGTCGACACGGGTTGAGTCAGGCCCAACTGGCCGCCGCCTTGAAAATAGCACAAGGTGCGGTCGGCAACTATGAGGCCGGTCTACGGCAACCCAGCCTTGATATCGCCTGGCGGTTCAAACGCTATGCCGAGTCAAAGGGGGAAACCATACACCTGGAAGAACTGTACCCCGAACCGGTCAGAACCCTCTG
>CAIVXW010000097.1 GCA_903910005.1 uncultured Methylococcaceae bacterium | reverse complement strand
GTCGGCTTCTTCCAGGCCATTCGTGCCGCGCTGGTCAAGAGCAGCACCGGCTCCGGCATGACCCGGCAAGGGCGCGAGCTGGCCATCCAGCAGATCGTCAGCCGTGCGGTGGTCTCGACCGAGATCATCGACATCCTGGCCGCTTCAGGTATCAAAAGCCCGGATATTTCCATTCTGTCTGATGATTTTCTGGCCGAAGTTCAGCAGATGGACAAAAAGAACCTGGCACTGGAAGCCTTGCGCAAGCTGATTAACGACGGCATTCGCTCACGTAGCAAGGCCAACGTGGTGCAAACCCGGGCCTTCTCGGAACGACTGGAAAATGCCGTGGCACGCTACCACGCCAACGCCATCACCACCGCCGAGGTGTTGCAGGAGCTGATTCAACTGGCCAAAGACATCCGTGCAGCCCGCCAGCGCGGCGAAGAATCCGGGTTGTCGGATGATGAGATTGCCTTCTACGATGCCCTGGCCGAAAACGAGAGTGCCGTGCAGATGATGGGCGACGACACGCTGAAACTCATTGCCCATGAGTTGCTGATGAGCCTGCGCGAGAACGTCTCGGTTGACTGGGCGCACCGGGATTCAGCCCGTGCCCGAATGCGGGTACTGGTGAAACGCATCCTGCGGAAGTACGGCTACCCGCCCGATCTTCAGGACACCGCCGTGCAAACGGTGTTGCAACAGGCGGAGGCGTTGTCGTCGGGTTGGACACTTGGTCGGGATGGGGTACTTCGCGGCTGAAGAGCCTGCCAGGCGATCTGCCATCAGGCAAACGGTCTGCCGCCAGAAAGAAGCCAGCCTCGTTTGCACGCGCTGCAGCGACACCCGCCACGCGGCCAGGATGGCCGCCTACTCACCACCCGCCACTTAACCCGCCACGCGGCCAGGATGGCCGCGCTACTCCCCACTCACCGGGCCGCTTGTCGCCGCATGGTTTTGGGGTCTGCCGTCAGGGGACGGTAGAGTTCTACCCGGTCGCCGTCCCGTAATACCTGATCCAGCGGGCAAACCCGGGCGAAGATGCCCACGGGCTGTCGGTTCAGATCAATGTCGGGAAACCGTTCCAGTACCCCGGATTGTCGTACTGCGGTGGCAACCGTGCTGCCGGACGGCAGGGTGAGTGCGACCAGAAACTGTACGTCCGGTCTGGCGTACGCTACTTCCACCCGAATGTCGGCTGCCTCAGGCTCAGACACAGCGCAGCCGTAGCCAGCGGGTCACCTGCACCGCCATCAGCGGCAGAATCAGGCCGATCAGGGTGGTGGTAACCAGCAACGCTCCCAACTGGTGATAGTCTGCCGCCACGCTGATGCTGCCGCTGACGGCATCCTGCACCTCCCGGCTGACCGTATAAACCTGATTGAGGTACTTGGTGGCCAGTTGTGCCAGCACCAGCGACAGGTTGGTAAACGACGCCATGACGGCGAAGAAGGTCGCCTTGAGGTGGGCGGGGGCCGACTGGGCAATCCAGGCCAGCATGGGCACCATCGCCACTTGCCCCAGCGGCGATTCCAGGGCGGTATCGACCAGGGCAATGAAACGGGCATCGACAATTCCGCCGGTGAGGCTGGCAGTCCAGTGATGCAGGCCGTAGAACAGTCCGATGGTGGGCAAAGACAGGGCGGTGCCGGCCAGCGTCAGGGTCACGATGAGGGTGATCATTGATTGTTCGGCCATAAAGCGGCGAAACAGGAATAATCCCAGCAGGCTGGCACCGCTCGAAATGAGCGAAAGCCGGGCCATGAATGACGGGTCGAATCCCAGTTCGTCAATCATCCACCAGGTAGAGCCGGGCCCCGGACCCGGCACGGCCCGGAACACGAAGATCAGAATGGCCGTTCCCAGCAGAACCTGACGCGCCTCCGCATCCATTTCCCTGAGAATCTGCCACATCAGCACCAGAATGATCAGCATGGAAATGGCGAAAATCAGTTCCTGCCCGAATGCCAGTTGCTGCATGCCCACCGACACCGACACCAGGCCGAAAGCCAACCCGCCTCCCAGTATCCAGACATTGGGACGGGGCGGTTCCTCCTGATGGGCGGTCATGGCCAGAATGTCGGCCCGGCTATACCCACGGGCGGCCAGTGAGCGTTCCATTTGTCGGCGCAGGTGGGCGGCGAATGCCACACCCATAACCGATACCAGCGGGATGACCAGGGCCAGCGCGTAAATCCGGCGGTACACGGCCAGTTTTTCCGGTTCAGCCAGGGTTTCTGCTCCCTGAAACAATACCACGTTGACCCCGGCCACCAGCAGCGTGCCGCCAATGATGGCAATGCGTCCGAGTGTCTGCATGGTGGCGTTCATGTGCCGCCGGGCCGATTCCGCCAGCGGATAACCGATGGCATCAACCCGGGGAACTGCCTCGACCGTCATGGCATCGGCCACCACATCCTGAACCACATAACCGACGGGAGCCAGCAGCGTGCTGATGACATACCAGGTTTCGGTCGGTGCAATCGCCGTCATGGCTGCCCGATCTGTCAGCAGACCCAGCATGATGAGCAAACTGGCGGCGATGAGGGCCGCGCCCAGGTAAACCAGCAAAAACTTGTGTCGCCAGATGATATCCACCAGGTGGCCCAGTGGCAGTTTGAGGGTCCAGGGCAACATGGCCCAGAAACCGAGACTGGCCAGAAACTCGGCGGACAAGCCCAGATAGTCCTTCACGAAAAAGGTGCCAACGATGGCGGTCAGGCCGGAAATGCCGGACGCCAGATACACCATCAGGGGCGGCAGGTATTCAAGCCGCATCTCCCGCCCCAGGTCGGTAAAGGGTTGCAGACAGCGTTTCACGTTATGGATCATGCTCAAATATCTCTTGAATTGAGTGCAACACACAGCCGAACCGAAACCGGTCGCAACTAGCGGGAAAACCCGTAGTGACTTGACTGCCTGCATCGCACCGGGTAAACAGTGGGGCCAATTCCCCCATTCGGAGTACAGTCATGGCTGCTTCACTGGATCCGCACCGGTATCTTGAATCAATCATCGCCCGGGATTTCCACCCGGCCTCGCGCCAACGCGGGACAGGCTCGCCCGAACCGACGCCCCTGGTCATCACCATTTCGCGTGATTACGGTGCCGGTGGCGGCGAGATTGCCCGGCGATTATCGGATTGCCTGGGCATCCCGGTACACGATCAGGCTATTCTGGAACGGGTGGCCATGCAGGCCAAAATAGCCGCCTGCCACTTCAAGCCCCACGACGAAAACGTGGCGGCCGGTGTTTCCAGTTTTGTCTACAGCCTGCTGACCGGTACCGGCGGACATCTGGAGAGTTACAGGCATTACCTGTATGCGGTAATCCTTGACCTGGCCCGACAGGATTGCATCCTGATGGGGCGAGGTGCCCATCTGATTCTGAAAAACCACCGCTGTTTCAGGCTACGCACGGTGGGTTCCCGCGAATCCTGCGCCAGGCGTATTGCCCTGCGTTTCGATATTCCGTCAGGCGAAGCCGAACGGCGCGTCATGGAAATCAACGACAAGCGGCATAAATCCATCCTGAAACTGTTTGGAGACGACCTGTCGCATGCTTCGCTGAATCATGCCGCCAATTTTGACCTGATCTTCAACACCGATCACCTGAGTACGGAAGACTGGCTGCCGGTGATCCTGCTGGCCCTGCAGCAGGCAGGGTTCAACCTGAACCGCAATGGTACCTTACCCTGATGGCCCGTCAAACCAATACCGTCGAGGTTGCCATTCTTGACCTGAACCGTCTGCTGTATGCCGGCTCCTGTCTCAGTGTAACCGCACCGGCCGCACTGGGCGAACTCTGCATCTGTCCGCGCCACGCCCCCCTGTTGAGCCGTCTTCAAACCGGCGAGGTGCGGATCAGGACCGAAGATGACCGGGTTGCGTTTTATTTTGTGGCCGGTGGCTTTCTGGAAGTGTCGAACAATGTCGTCACCATCCTGGCAGATCACTCCCTGCGCTCGGAAGAAATCGACCAGCAGGCGGCCCTGCAAGCCCGCCAGCAGGCGGAGGCATTACTCAAAACCAATCCGGTATTCAGCGAACGCGATTCTGCCCTGATCGCACGGGCCGAAGCCCTGATCAAACTGCGGATTCTGGAACATGCCCGCCACGCCAGCGGGCTCAGTGTTCCGAATGCGAGTCGCTTCTGAGCCGGTGTTTGTCCAGCAACCGGTACAGGGTCATGCGGGAAATGGCCAGCCGTCGGGCGGTTCGTGAAACGTTGTGGTCGGTGGCTCTGAGGGTGGTGACGATGACCTGCTTCTCGGCTGCCGATTTGGCTTGCTCCAGCGTCAGGGGCTGGTTCTGGGTTCCTTCCGGCGGCGATAACCCCAAATCTGCGGTGTCAATCAGATCGCCCTGACACAGCACTACCGCCCGTTTCAGCCGCCGCACCAGTTCCCGGGTATTTCCAGGCCAGTCGTATTCACGCATGGCCTGCATCGCCCGGAAACTGAAACCCGGAACAGGTCGCTCCCGACCGGCAGGAAACAGACGCAGGTAGCGTGCGGCCAGTCGCTCCATGCCATCGGGGCGGGCTCTTAGCGGTGTCAATTGCACGGTCAGCACCGAAAAGCGTCGCTGAAACTCGTCAAGAATGCGACCGTCAAGCATGGCTGCCCGTAAATCTGCCTGGCTGGCCGCAATCAAACGAACATCAACCGTAATGTCTTCATGGCCGCCGATGCGGCGTATCACACCGTGGCGCAGCATCTCCAGCAACCGTCCCTGCAGGCTCAGGGACAGTGCCTCGATTTCGTCGAGAAACAAGGTTCCTCCCTGACTCATTTCCAGTCGTCCGACCCGGGCCGGACGGGGCCGCTCGCCCCGACTGGCCTCCGTACCGAACAGTTCGCAATCCAGTGAGTCCGGCGACAGCGTGCTGCAATTGAGCAGGCTGAACGAACGCCCCTGACGGCCTGACAACCGGTGTATCAGGCGGGCTGCCAATTCCTTCTCGGTTCCCGCCTCGCCAATGATGAGTACCGGTTCATCCACCGCAGCGGCCCGGCGTAATTCACCCAGCAACACGTTGCCATAGATGCCCTCTCCCAACAGCGAGAGTCCATTCAGGTCATCCGCTTCCTGATACACCTGACGCCACAACAGGGACATGCCGTGGAGATGGCCCAGAATCACCGACAAACGCGACACATCCAGCGGCAGGGTTTGATAGTCATTGAAATGCCGGGCAATCAGGGCCCGCACAGGCCGGATTTGCAGCAGTTGCGGAGACAGCACGGCAACCCAGGCCATTGAACCGCCCTGGGCAATCAATTCGCGGATGGAATCCCGGTCGCTGAAATCGGGGGTGGTGAGTAACGTCAACCCTACGCCCGGCTGATGACGGGCAACCTGGGCAGCGGCCTCCGCCGGACTGGATGCATTCAGCAACTCCCAGTCCATATCAAGCAGCGGTGTAAACAGGTCTGCCGCGTCGGGGGAATCAATCAGGCAGAGTAACTTGCGTGTGGGCATGGCGGTTGGGCTCCTTGCGGTTGGATTGTCCAGAAATGATTGAAAGCAAACCGCAAAAAGCGTGCAAAGGCTGATTCCGCCACGCCAAAACCGGCAGAAGCAGGCGGAAGCGTAAAAATTCCTGACCCGATGAGTAAAACGTGAATTCGCCCCCTCACCCCTCACCCCAACCCGAAGCGGGAGTTGGCCAGGACGGGTCGGGGGTGCCTGCTTTCATGGTAAACTGCCACCCCCGATTGTTCCAACAGTGAATCCGCGTTATGTCAGATCCAAACACGACCGGTGGCTCCGCCCCGGATACCCCGCCGCCCTTGAATGCCTGGGAGCGGCAAACCCTGGAAAGGGTTCTCATGGCTTCCATCACCGAACAACGTCAGGGACGGCGTTGGGGTATCTTCTTTCGTCTCGTCCTGGTGTTCTATCTTGGCGTTGCCCTTTGGCAACTGGCCGATCCCCTGGGCGATCAGGGCTGGCCGGGT
>CAIVXW010000096.1 GCA_903910005.1 uncultured Methylococcaceae bacterium | reverse complement strand
CGGTTCGGTTGGTTCGCGGCGGTTAGTGATTGGATTTTTGGAGTCGTCATGACCAAACCCGTATTGCCACCCGTGTACCGCGACGTGCGCCGACTGCTGGTACACACCGAGGCCATGGTGCAACAATTTTCGCGGTATCATAAATACACGGTCGGTACCGACCTCAGGCAGCAGGCCATGCGCCTGATGCGTGGCGTACACCGGGCCGCGTATGACCGGGAACATCTGCCCGATCACGTCAGAAATCTGGTCTGGTGGGTGGATGATTATAAATTGACCCTGCAACTGGCCATGGATGTCGGTGCTTTCCGGCAAGGTGCCCGGGGGCAGAGTCATTTCGCAGCGTTCGAGACAGCGGTCGAACTGGCCGCTGTCATCGGCAAGCAGTGCGGCGGCTGGCATCAAGCCATCAACCGCACCGCTCGTTCGTCGGGGGGAAGCAGGGATGTGACCTCAGGGCCAAAGTCGTGAAGCCTGGCTTCAGAGCCCGTCCCTTTTCACTAAGTGCCTGCTCCACCCGGTCGGGTTGACCGACTGCGGTAAAACATTGATAAAACCGTGCTACCCGTCAGGCTGTGCGGTGGCGTCTCAAGTGAGCAGGCTGGCGTTTTGGTCGTCGTCGCCGTACGTCGGCAATACCAATAACGCCTGGAATGTCAATTTCAACAATGGCAATGTCAACAACAACAACCGTAACAACAACAACGCGGTTCGGTTGGTTCGCGGCGGTTAGTGAAATGTCCGAAGGGGGGTGAAAGCCCCCCGCTTTAGGCAACATTTCAGAACCGCTTGCCGCATTGAGGACTCAGGGCGAACGGAGTGGGGCACAAAGCGGGTACCATTGATCTTTTCCATCACCAAAATACGCCATGAACCCTACCGCAACAGCCGACACTGAAGATACCCAGGACGATTACGACGGTGCCTGGAAAGAAGTCATCGAGCATTATCTGCCTGATTTTTTTGCCTTTTTCTTCAAGGCGGCCTTCGTACAAATCGACTGGCACAAAGGCTATGAATTTCTCGATCAGGAACTGCGCTCACTCACACCCCAGTCAGAACTGGGCAAGCGGGTGGCGGACAAGCTGATACGGGTTTATCTGTTGACCGGCGAAGAACACTGGGTTTACCTGCACATCGAGGTACAAACCAGCTACCAGGCCGGCTTGAGCAAACGGGTTTTCGTTTACAACTACCGAATCTTCGACAAATTCGACCGCCCGGTCAGCAGCTTTGTGATCCTGGCCGATGATCGGCCCGGCTGGAACCCTGACTGCCATGAATATGAAACGCTGGGCACGCGGCTCCGTCTTGAATACCAGACGGTGAAATTGTTAAGGTATACCGAACGGATGGATGAACTACTGGCTTCGGATAACCCCTTTGCCCAGTTCACCGCCATCCATTTGCAAACCCGTAAAACCCGGAACGAAGCAGACACCCGCTATCAGGTCAAACGAAACTTCATCAAGCATCTGACCGGCAAGGGGTGGTCGAACCAACGTATCCATTACCTGATCAAGGAACTGGACAATCTGATGAACCTGCCCCCGGAACTGAACCAGAAACTCTGGGGTGAATTCACTGCAAACCAAGAGG
>CAIVXW010000095.1 GCA_903910005.1 uncultured Methylococcaceae bacterium | reverse complement strand
CTGCCGGGCCTGGCGGCTGACGGTTTCAAACAGCCAGTGTTCCAGTTCATCGCCAGGCTCTTCGATAATGAACACGCCCATCGACTGTTTGGCCATCCATTTGGACATGAGCAGGGAAATAAACGAACCACTCATGCCGATGACTGCCGACATGATCAGCAGGCTGTCAACATTAAGGTTGACCCCCTGCTGGTCGAGAAACCGTCCCAGTCCCAGCAGGTGAAAAACCAGACTGATGACCAGCAGCACCGCCGCATTGGTCAGAAGAAATAGCAAGACACGCATAATGGATTACTCCTCGGGTTTCATTGAACTGGTCAGAAATTCACGCAGCAACTTCCGGGTTGTTACTGGCTTGAAGACGGTCGGATCGTACGACCGTCCCAGCCAGGCACGCAAGTCCTTGTATTCTGGATGTTTTTTGTCACGCATCACCTCAACCAGATTGAAATAGCCCGGCACCCCGCCGCAATCTTCCGGTGGACAGGCGTTCTGACCATCCAGCAGGCGGACACCCTTGCCATCATCCGGCAGGCGGGCTTCGATGACGATTTGATGCCACCAGTCATCACCAAAGTCATAGCAAAAGCCAAATTGTTTGATTGAATCATCAATGAACTGGTTTAGTGGGGTAACCGTTTCGTCGTGAAAATCACCCTCGCCATCCATTGACGGATCGCCAATTACGAGGCTGCCCACCCGAAATTCATGCAGGTGGCGGTTTTCCCAACCCATGACAATCAGGATGATCCAGGCCAGCTCTACAAACAAAACGGTATCGGGTACGACGATCCGTCGCCAGATCAGTGGTTCAATGTCAGCCAGTGAAATATGGAGTTGTAACAATTGCGCGGAACGTTGGGTCATGGTGATTAGCCTCTGTGATAAATTTCGGCACCGGCTTCCACGAATTCGCTGGCTTTCGCTTCCATACCGACCGCCAGTGCCC
Organism: uncultured Methylococcaceae bacterium; assembly: GCA_903910005.1. GTDB lineage: Bacteria > Pseudomonadota > Gammaproteobacteria > Methylococcales > Methylococcaceae > CAIVXW01. The sequence continues at coordinate 3,614 of CAIVXW010000095.1, read as the reverse complement.
GTGCTTCGTCCAGCCCCTGGGCGCGGGCATAATCCCTGACGTCCTGAGTGATTTTCATGGAGCAGAAGTGCGGGCCGCACATGGAGCAGAAATGAGCCAGTTTGGCACCTTCCTGCGGTAAGGTCTCGTCGTGAAACTCCAGAGCCTTTTCGGGATCCAGGCTCAGGTTGAATTGATCCTGCCAGCGAAACTCAAAGCGGGCCTTGGACAAGGCGTTGTCACGGGCCTGGGCACCGGGATGGCCCTTGCCCAGATCCGCTGCGTGGGCGGCAATTTTGTAGGCAATGATGCCGTCGCGTACATCCTGCTTGTTGGGCAGACCCAGGTGTTCCTTGGGAGTGACGTAACACAGCATCGCGGTACCGTACCAGCCGATCAGGGCAGCACCAATGGCAGACGTGATGTGGTCATAGCCGGGAGCTATGTCGGTGGTCAAAGGCCCCAGCGTGTAGAACGGGGCTTCGTGGCAATGTTTGAGTTGTTCTTCCATATTGGCCTTGATCATGTGCATGGGCACGTGCCCCGGGCCTTCAATCATCACCTGTACATCGTGTTTCCAGGCCACTTGCGTCAGTTCGCCCAGGGTACGCAGTTCGGCAAACTGGGCTGCGTCGTTGGCATCGGCAATGGAGCCGGGACGCAGGCCATCCCCCAGCGAGAACGCCACGTCATAGGCTTTCATGATCTCGCAGATGTCCTCAAAGTGGGTATAGAGGAAACTCTCCTTGTGATGGGCCAGACACCATTTGGCCATGATGGAACCGCCCCGGGAGACAATACCGGTCATGCGCCGGGCCGTCAGCGGAATGAACGGCAGGCGGATACCGGCGTGGATGGTGAAATAATCCACCCCCTGTTCGGCCTGTTCAATGAGGGTGTCGCGGAAAATTTCCCAGGTCAGTTCCTCGGCTTTGCCGTTGACCTTTTCCAGAGCCTGATAAATGGGCACCGTCCCGATGGGAACCGGTGAATTGCGGATAATCCATTCGCGGGTTTCATGGATGTTCTTGCCGGTGGAGAGATCCATCACCGTGTCGCCGCCCCAACGGATGGCCCACAGCATTTTTTCCACCTCTTCCTCAATGGAGGAGGTGACGGCGGAATTGCCCAGATTGCAGTTGATCTTCACCAGGAAGTTCCGCCCGATAATCATGGGTTCGGATTCAGGGTGATTGATATTGTTGGGAATGATGGCCCGGCCCCGGGCGATTTCATCGCGCACAAATTCGGGCGTGATGAGTTTGGGAATGGCGGCTCCGAAGGATTCTCCCGGATGCTGCGCGGTGAGGATTTCGCTCAGGGCGTCCAGTCGCTGGTTTTCGCGGATGGCGATGAATTCCATTTCCGGGGTAATGATGCCACGGCGGGCGTAGTGCATCTGGGTGACATTGGCACCGGCCTTTGCCCGCAAGGGTTTGCGGATGTGTTCGAAGCGCAGGGCAGCCAGCTCGGCATCGGCCTGGCGCGACTGGCCGTAGCGGGAACTGGGACCGGACAATTCCTCTACATCACCCCGTTCCCGTATCCAGGTCTCACGCAGGGCTGGCAACCCCTGACGCAGATCGACATCAAGGGCCGGATCGGTATAAGGCCCGGAGGTATCGTAGACATAAACCGGCGGATTGGATTCAGCCCCCTGTGCGATTGGGGTATCCGACTGGGAAATTTTCCGCATCGGTACCCGGATATCAGGGCGGCTGCCCGCAACATGGACTTTTTCCGAGGCTGCAAAGGGTTGGATGGATGTACGACGGGCCGTGACGGCTTCGTGCAGAAAATCTTTGGTCATCGCGTGCATCGCGCTCTCCAGTGATAAGTGATGATGAATCGCTGGCGTGGAAAAGCAGACTTCGATGACGCAATCGGTGATTGGCGTTACGGTGGATGCCTGGGGTCTTTCCTACGCCGGTATTAACCGGATCAGGTTCAAAGGGTGTTTCTCAGCCCCGATCGTCACGACGGACGACAGGGCACCCCCAGCCTTACGGGCGGGGCTTAAGCTAAAGCACCTGCCCCGAATTTGCAAGACCCCCGCCCCCCGACCATAGACTGCGTCCGTTGGGAAAAAATATTGGGACAGTAGGGCCATGGTTGCGATGTCTGTGATCGTGGCAGTGAATTTTCATAAAGACCATATTTTAGACGATTTTCGCACGGGATGGTGGCTTATCCTGACAAGGGTATTGCCAACTCCGTAATTTTTTGTATTTTTTTGGCAAAAATCACCCATATGGGTGATGTACGCGCCGAATACGAAAGCCTAGAATTACCTTGTGAATATTGAACACATATCGTGTTTCCGGCTCGTTCAGATGCAGGAGATCACGTACTGATGCCTTCCTTTTTTGCCAGTGGCTTTGCCTGGAGAATTCAATGACCTTTGCAGATATGAACGTGGTATTTATTGATCCCTCTGTCTCCGATGCTGACATGCTGATCGCCACTTTGCCGACGGTTGTCCCCGTCGTTACGCTGGATGCGGGTTCATCAGGCCTGAAGCAAATTGCCGATTATCTGATCAGGCATCCAGGAATGAGGAATCTTCATATTGTTTCGCACGGAGAACCGGGTGCCCTGCTTCTGGGCGACACCTGGGTTGGTATTGACGCCCTGTACGCAAATCGCCAGAACCTTGACCTGATTCGCACCAGTCTGGTGCCACATGCCGAATTCTTTCTGTACGGCTGCCGGATTGCGGAAGGAGATATTGGGCGTTCGTTTGTATCAACCCTGGCCCGCCTGACCCATACAAAGGTGGCTGCCTCTACCACATTGACCGGCTCCCCGGTACTGGGTGGCGACTGGGAACTTCAATACCAGTCAGCTCCGATCATGGGCAAAGCACTGTTCAGCGGAGCCAGAGTGAGCGGATATCCGGGGGTTTTGGCTGCACCTACATTATCCAGTCCCGTTCCGGATCAGGTAGCTACACAGGGTAAAAAGTTCACATTTAGCATTCCGGTCGGAACATTCCTGGATACCGATGATATTGATAGAACCAGGCTGAAGTTAAATGTAACCCTGGAGGACGATACAGCACTGCCTGACTGGCTCAAGTTTGATGGAAAAAACAATACATTAAAAGGAACGCCGAAAAATGGCGATGTGGATCAACTACGCCTAAAACTTTTGGCTACTGATACTGGAGGAGAAACTGTCAGTGATCCGTTTCTACTGACAGTGCTAAACATCAATGATGCACCCACTATATCTATATCGTCGGAAGAAAGCATACTTGACCAAAATATCAAGGAAGGTGAAGGCTGGAGCCTCAATGTTAAAAAGGGTCTCCCCATTTCTGTTCAAGATATCGACCCCGGAGACCAGGAAAATCTTGTCTATTTTATAACATCTAATGATGGTAAAAAATCTCTTCCAGCCTGGCTCTCGTATAATCAGGCTACCACTACCCTTTCAGGCAAACCCGGAAATGATGATGTAGATGATGTAAAACTCAAGCTGACTGTCCGGGATCCGTGGGGAGCATCTGATTCTCAAACATTCAAATTGACCGTACAGAATGTGAACGACGCGCCGGAGCTTTCCAGGCCTGTCCCGGATCAGGTGGTTACGCAAGATCAGAAATTCAGATTTACAATCCCTGCTGATACCTT
>CAIVXW010000094.1 GCA_903910005.1 uncultured Methylococcaceae bacterium | reverse complement strand
ACCCTGCACGGTCTGGGGCAGGCCGATGCGTCATTCCATGTATTCGCCAACCGCAGCGATGGCCTGTTGCTGCTTGAGTTTGAAAGGTCTGACTCGGGTTTGGCTCAAGGTTGTGGCCAGTTATGGCGCAGCATTCGCGAGGCTTTTGCTGCCATGAAACCGGACACGCTCAGCTACCGCCTTGCTGTGGTCTGCGGGCTGATCAGAACCCACAGCGGGTTCGAGCGGGTGATGATTTACCGGTTCCAACCCGATCGCAGTGGCGCGGTCATTGCCGAATCCCTGCAGCCGGGGTTGGGGCTGCAATCCTATCTCAACCTGCATTTTCCGGCCGGTGACATTCCGTTACCGGCCCACCGGTTGTTTAAGCTGAGAACGCTCCGATTTTTGCCGGATGTCCATTATCAGCCGGTTCCACTCTTGCCGGGCTTTACGGAAGCCGGACTGGCGCATCCGGTGAATCTGGGTTTCTCGACTTTCCGGAGTGTCTCCCCCATGTACACTGAATATCTGCAGAACATGGGGGTGCAATCCACGCTGGTCATGCCGATCATCATCAGGGATGCGTTATGGGGGATGATTGCCTGTCACCAGTACAGCACCACGCACTACCTGGACTTTACCGAGCGGGACTATCTCGAACTGAACGCAGCCATTATCAGTCTGGAGGCACTGGAATACACAGAGTCAAGCCAGCAGGAGTACATCAGCGCATTGAGACAAAGCCTGTTAAACCAGCAGGAACGGGTTACCTTGGAGATACACCTCCACACCGATGCCGCTGCCCTGGCCAACCTCCGTCTGCTGGAAGCCCTCAGGGCTGACGGCGTGGCAATCTGCCTGGCAGACCAACTGGTACTGCAAGGCTCGACCCCTGGCGAATCTGCGGTCAGGCAACTGGTACTTTGGCTGGGCGAGCAACCCGGCTATCTGTATGCCAGCGACTGCCTGGGTGCTGACTACCCGCCAGCCGACGCCTGGGGCGACACTGCGGCCGGTATCATGGCGATCAGGCCGATCCCAGGCACCACTCTCGTCTGGTTCCGCAAGGAATATCAGCAGACGATCAATTGGGCGGGCAACCCCGACAAACCGGCGGCTGACACGCAAGGGGAAGTACATCCGCGCCGATCCTTTGCCCTGTGGCGGCAACTGACCCGGGGACAGTCTCGCCCCTGGCTGGATTGCGAGCGCGACTATGTGCAGCAATTGCACGAATTTCTGGCTGAGGTTCTTGCGTACCGGCTTGAACTGTGTAGCCAACTGGCTGGACGGCCGAGGGCTATCGGGCCAACCGAACTGGAAAACTTCCTTTATTCTGCGGCCCATGATCTGAGTGAGCCCTTGCGCGGCATTAAAAATTACACCCAACTCATTCAATTACAGGAGAAGCAGGCCTTGAGCAACAGGAATGGTGGCAGGCTGGATTCAGTCCTGCGACTGGCGGAACGTATGGAGGATAATCTGCGCTCACTGCTGAATCTGGCCGTGGCGGGCGAGACCACGCTAACCCTCAGGCTGCATTCGCTGCAGTCACTGGTTCAGGAAGTCGCCGACATAATGACGGCCCTGTTTTCGCAACGCGCCCTGCGGATTGAGATCGTGTCGGATTTGCCCGAGATGCGTTGTGATGCCGCCAAGGTAACAAGCATCTATCAAAACCTGATCCAGAACGCCATAAAATATAACGAAAGCGCGATTGCCATCATCAGGATCGGCCATTACCTGATGCAGAACAGGCCGGTTTTTTTCGTAAAGGACAATGGTATAGGCATTCCCGCTGAATACCACTCGACCATCTTCCAGTTATTTCGACGCCTGCACGACGGCACGCGTTATGGAGGGGGCTCAGGGGCCGGCATGAGTATCATCAAAAAAGCCGTGCAAAGCCATGGCGGCCATATCTGGCTGGAGTCAGCGCCCGGAGAAGGCTCCAGCTTTTACTTTACCCTTGAGCCCACTATCAGAAGTTGAGCCATGCCCGTCATTACCTCCCAGCCATTCAACCAGACGCCGGTCGGTGCCGTTGACACCAGCCCGTGTGACCAGGAACCGATCCAGTACGCCGACGCCATACAACCGCACGGGGCTTTGGTGATT
>CAIVXW010000093.1 GCA_903910005.1 uncultured Methylococcaceae bacterium | reverse complement strand
GTGATACCGGCGGATTTGGCAATGACCTCAAAGGCTTTTGCACGTGTTTCGAGGGCCGAACTCACGTCTGCCGCCGTTTTAGGCTGGCTTTCGTCCAGCGAAAACGGATGCACGTCCTGTGCAATCCCCGCCAATCTCACCCCTAAACTGGCGGCTGATTCCACGGATAACATCCCTCAAGGGGATGTTATCCGTTATACCCAAAGAACTCAGGCCATATCTCGCAGCAAGAATACCACTGCCCGAATCGTCATTCCAAGCGGCTGCGATAAAAAATTGCACTTTATTTAGAACATCTGTAACTACTCACCCTCCCCCCTCTCTGATACACTGTCCCCATGACCAAACCACCCCGTCCAACATCAAAGTCAAACTGAAGGTCGCAGGCGGCTTCCGGGCCATGGGCGGATCCAAGGCGTTCTGCATCATTCGCTCCGTCCGGGAAACCAGCAAGTGCCAAGGCACCCATCCGTTCCAGGCACTGAGGGCTGCGTTCGCGGGGGGTGAGTAGTTGCTAAATATCTAACTAATACGCCAAAGCCGGATACTGAAGAGAATTGAAGGAGTATCAGAATGAGCACAAATTTACACAGCTACGACGGTGACATTGTCGCCTGGGCCAACGAACAAGCAAGACTACTCCGAGCTGGTCTGTTTTCACAATTGGACATTGAACACATTGCCGAGGAAATTGAAGACGTGGGCAAGAGCGAAAAGCGCGAATTGAGGAACCGCATGGCCGTGTTGTTGGCTTATCTGCTGAAATGGCAGTACCAAACCGGATACCAGGGCAACAGTTGGCGGCGCACGATCAGGGAACAACGCAGGGGTGTGCTTGCTTGCTTGAAGGAAACACCAAGCCTGAAACCAGACCTTGGCAAACCGGATTGGTGGGAATGGGTATGGTCAGATGCCATTGGCCTTGCCGTCAAGGAGACCGGGCTGGATTTTTTCCCGGAGTCCTGCCCTTGGACTTTCGAGCAAATCACGGACTCGGATTTTTGGCCTGAGTAGGCGTTTCTGCCTGGCGGTGGCTTCTGACCTGGCTTGCAACCCCGAACCGCTGAACTATCGCGCCATCTGCGTCACCTATGCCGGTATCCGCCAACGCTCACACCCTCAGCGCGTATCCAGGCGGCGCAGCGGCTTTGCATGGTGCCGAACGGTATTACCTCGACCCAGGCCAGCAATTCTTCCAACCGGGCGCAGCGGCGTTCCGGCGTGCTGGATTTGGCGATTCCCCGGGTGGACGACAGGGTATAACGCGAACTGAAAGGGTTGTGGGACAACCACGACCCTGTCGTTCTGGCATGTGGGGAGTAGGTAGCTACCGCCATTCACCACTCACCACTTGCCCACAAGCGGCCAGGATGGCCGCTCCACTTTTACCACCCGAACGGGCTTACCCGGTACAATGCCGCTTTATCATTTTCCATCCGGAGTATTTCGCAATGGCCAATCAGGTTTTGAATGTGTACGACACCGCCAGCCAGGCCGAACTGGCCGGTCTGTATGATGACTGGGCCAGTAGCTATGATTCTGATCTGGACGGCATGGGCGGGCCGACCGAGGCTGTTTCGATGCTGGAACAATGCCTGACGCCGGATTCCAGGATACTGGATGCCGGTTGTGGCACCGGGGTGATCGGTCAGTTACTGGGTCAGAAAGGCTTTCAGTGCGTGGACGGACTTGATTTGTCGGCTGGCATGCTTGATCGGGCCCGGCAAAAAAACTGCTATCGCAGCCTGTACCAATGCGCCCTGGGAGATTCGCTGGACATTGCCGACAACAGTTATGATGCGGTCGTAATTGTAGGGGTGTTTGTGCGCGGGCATGTGGGTAGCAATGCCTTCCATGAGTTGATCCGCATCACCCGTCCGGGCGGCTACATCGTGTTCACCCTGCGACCGGAATTTCGCGCCGGTACTGATTTTCAGCAGACCATGGACGCGCTGGAACAGGCAGGACACTGGCACCTGAAGCAGGTAACCGAACCGTTCAGCGGTCGCTTCGAGGCCCATCCCGAGGTCAATTTGCAGGTCTGGGTTTATCAGGTGGCCTGACGATTCGTGTTGACCCGCCCCGCCAACGGGAGGCTACCCCGGCGGGTTGGGTCAGCCGGCAAGCCACTCCCCGTGAACCCGGGGAGTGGCTCCCTCACACAAGCGACGTCGGGTCAGTCACACACCGGGCGCATAATCCGTGAATCTCGATGGCTTTGCGGTACGGGGTGAAGCCAGCCTGCTCCAGTTCCAGGGCCACCGCCGCCATGATGGCCCGACCGGGACGTTCTTCCACCTCATGACAGCGTTCGCAGAGCAACAGCAGTTGTTCGTGCGGTTGTCCTGAATGGCTACAGCCGATAAAGGCATTCAAACTCTCAACCCGATGGATCAACCCCTGTTCCAGCAGAAAATCCAGGGTACGGTAGATGGTGGCAGGTTTGATGGCGTGATCGAAGGGCCTGAATTTTTCCAGTAAATCATAGGCCTTGATGGCCTGGTGATTTTCCCAGATCAGTTCCAGCAATTTGCGCCGAATCGGCGTGAGGCGTACACCCCGCTCCAGGCAAAGCCGCTCGGCGATCCGAACGGCCTCGTCCTGGCAGTGGGCATGGTCGTGTGTCAATCCGGTCTGCTGCCCTGACACGGTTGCTTCGGGTGCTTGCATGAATCCAGTAAAAACCCTGCTCAATGCAACTTGATGCGGGGTCTGAGCCGTTTTCTGAAAAAGTTGGAAACCATCAGCATCGTAACCCGCCCCGGACCCAGAATGGCCCACTGGTGCATTTTGTACAGGGACAGGTAAACAAAACGGGCCATGAGTCCTTCAATCATCACGCTGCCCATCAGGTTTCCCATGAGATTGCCCACCGTGCTGTATCGACCCAGCGAAACCAGTGAGCCGTAATCCTGGTAGCGGTAATCCAGCAGTGATTGCCCGGACAGTTTGCGGGTGATGTTTGTGAGGGTCAGGCTGGCCTGCTGGTGGGCTGACTGGGCACGGGGCGGTACAAAACCGTTTTTTTCCGGCCACGGGCAGCAACAGCAGTCGCCAATGGCGAAGATATCGTCATCCAGGGTGGATTGCAGGGTTTGTCGCACCTTGATCTGGTTGATGTGGTTGGTTTCCAGGCCGGCCAGCTCATGCAGAAAATCGGGTGCCTTGACCCCCGCCGCCCACACCTTGAGTGCGGCTGGAATGACCCGGCCACTGTGGGTGGTAACGGCCTGCCGGGTCACTTCCACCACCCGCTCCCCCAGATGAACCTCAATCCCCAGACGAGCCAGTTGCTGGCAGGTTGCCGTCGACAGGCGTTCGGGCAGGCCCGGCAACAGGCTGGGGGCGGCTTCGATGATGTGAATGCGGATGTCGTCAGGTTTTACGTTGTCCAGTCCGTAGGCACTCAGCAGCCGGGTGGCCTGATGTAACTGGGCAGATAGTTCGATGCCGGTAGCCCCGCCGCCGACAATGGCCACGTCAAGCTGGCCGGATTCCCGCGCTCCGCCCAGGGCATGGGCGTGGAAATAGGCCTCCATCCATCGCGTTTGAAAGTCTTCGGCCTGTTCAGTGGTATCCAGAAACTGGCAGTGTTCAGCCACCCCGGTGATTCCGAAATCGTTGCAGATGCTGCCCACCGCGATGACCAGAATGTCATAGGGATAATCGCGGGATGGCATGACTTCCTCACCCCGGGCATCCAGCAGGGGAGCCAGCCGTACCTGTTTGTTGCCGCGATCCAGCCCGGTCATGCTACCCGGTACGAAACGAAAATGGTTGCTGCTGGCCTGGGCCAGGTAGTCCAGTTCATCGTCATGGGAATCCAGGGTACCGGCTGCCACTTCATGCAGCAGGGGTTTCCAGATGTGGGTGCGGGTGGCGTCAATCAGGGTGATGTCGGCTCGCCCGGCTTTTCCCAGGGTATTACCCAGACGGGTGACCAGTTCCAGGCCGCCGGCTCCGCCTCCAACGACGACGATACCCGGACGTTTGGCAGCAGGTGATGATGCGTTCATAATTCAGTTACTCCGTGAAAAACCCCCGGCCCTCAGGGCGGGGAGGGATGGCGGCGGCAACGGGACGGCCACCGGACTCAGGGCAGGCCTTCCACCTGCCGGGCCGTCAGGCTCTGGCCGTAAGGGCCGGGTGACACCAGCCGTGCGGTCTGGCTCGCCGCGCCCCCCGTGCCGTATGCAACCGGGCCGGTCTTTTAATCCGCTCCGCCCTTCCGGGCAGGGCAGTCGTTCGCTCAATCACAAGGCTTGTCAGATGTCTGTCCCACGTGCCCCGACACCGCCCCGAAATGCAATCGTGTACAATCGGGCTCCTTCCATTGCCCCGGTTTCCGGCTCGAAAACCATGCTTGATCTGATCTGTTTGCTCAAAAGTCGCCATGAATCGGTGTTGTCCAGCCGCAGTAGCGGTGAGGTGGCCCTGCGCCGTGTGCTGGCTGAAAACCTGCAATCCCTGGCCTTTGCCGAGGCTTTTCTGCAGCGACCGGACATCCGGCAGAACGGGCAACACCTGCCTCATCCGTTGCAGATTGCCGTCATGGGCCCGACCCAGGCCGGTAAAAGCACGATCATCAACCAGTTGTTACAGGGCTGCGTGGCCGAACCCAGTCCGCTGGCGGGTTATACCATACATCCCCAGGGATTCCATGTAGACCTTGAACCGGAACGAACCACCTGGGCAGACGGTTATTTCAAGGCCTATCGCCGCATGGAGCGGGATGACCTGCCGCGTGACCGTTACGATTGCTGGACGCTGGATGCGGTTCAGGTCAGCCCTGACAACCCCCTGCGCGGGCGGATGGTGTGGGATACCCCGGACTTTGACTCGGTTGATGCGGCCGCCTATCAGTCAGCAGTACTGCGGGTAGCAGCCCTGGCCGATGTCATCCTGCTGGTTGTCAGCAAGGACAAATATGCCGATCTGGCCGTCTGGAAATTGCTTAAACTGCTGGAACCGCTGGCCCAGCCAACGCTGATCTGTCTGAACAAACTGGAGCCCGCCTCCCGCACCACCATCACCGAATCGCTACGGCACAAATGGCAGGAAACCCGTCAGGACGCGCTGCCCGCCATCATTCCGGTGCCTTATGTGGACAATCCGGGGATTGATGAACCGGCTGTACTGGATCATGAGCGACAACAACTGTGGGCAGCCCTGAGGCAGGCTCTGGGTCAGGTACAGCGCAAACGGCAGCAGGGCAGGGCGAGTGTACTGGCAGCCATTCACCGTGACAACTGGCTGGAACCGGTCAGGGCCGAGTATCGCTGGGCATGCGAATGGCAGGCACTGGTGGCAGAAAGTCGCACCGATGCCATGACCTACTACCGCACGGGTTATCTTGACCACCCCCAGCACTACGAAACCTTCCGCCAGGCCTTGCGGCAACTGTTGAGCCTGCTGGAAATGCCGGGCCTGAGCGTGGTACTGACCGGAACCCGCGAAGCCGTTACCTGGATTCCCCGTCAGGTGTTGCGGCTGGGGCAGGCAGAGCGAAATCGACGCCAGTCCGCTACGCCGGGCAGTGAAGCCACCATTCTGTTGCAGGCATTTCAGCATCAACTGACCCGTTTGCAGGATCGGCTGCTGGAAAAAAGGGAGGATGACGGCGTTCATCAGGGCGGCTGGCTTGAACTGGGACGTTTGCTGGCTGCGGAAAGACCGGCCCTCAGTGCGGAATTCGAGGCGGGTATGGGTCGCTACACCGAAGATTTTCAGGCGGAGATTGCCCGCACCGCCCAGGGGCTGTATCAGGCTCTGGAGCAGGATCCGGTGTTGCTCAACAGTTTGAGGGCTCTGCGGGTGGGTACCGATGCCGGTGCCCTGGCACTGGCCCTGTATACGGCCGGTCTGGGCTGGCAGGATCTGGTGATCGCACCGGCCATGCTGTCACTGACCACCCTCCTGACCGAAACCGCTCTGGGGTATCAACTGGAGCGGGCCGTCGCCCAGCTTCGCGCCCGCCAGGCCGAGGCAGTCAGCCGCCTGTTTGAGCAAACCGTCTGCGAACACCTGGGCCGTTTACCGGCATCACTCGACCCGACCCGCTACTTCAATATCCCTCCCGATACCCTGAAGGCGATGGAAACCTGTTTTTCCGGAGCCTGAGACCCAAGGCAGTGGGCAGTGAACCACTCGCGGCCAGGATGGCCGCGCCACTTACCACTTACCACTTACCACTTACCACTTACCACTTACCACTCACCACTCACCATTCGCCATTCCCCATTCACAGGCCTTTGGACAGGGTATCAAGCTGAAGCAAAATGCCGGATAACTGTTCGCTCAGTATGGATTCCCTTTGCAGGTATTCATTAACCTGCTTCATGACACGCTGGGCCTCATCGCGCAGTACCATTTTCTGTAATTCGTCCAGATCCAGATCGCCCAGTACGTGGTTCAGGTGAGGCATGTAGCTCTCACTGGCACTGAGGGCCTGGTCGATATGCATCAGTTGTGACTGCTCC
>CAIVXW010000092.1 GCA_903910005.1 uncultured Methylococcaceae bacterium | reverse complement strand
CGCCTTCTGGAACGCCACCGGCAGTGGCAAGACCCTGCTGCTGCACGTCAACATCCGCCAGTATCTGCATTATTTTCAGGCAGGGCGCAGCGATCACTATCCCGACAAGATCATCCTGCTCACGCCCAACGAAGGGCTGAGCCGCCAGCACTTGGGGGAACTGCACCTGTCCGGCTTTGGCTTCTCGCAGTTCTTCAACAAGGCTCAAACCCCGCCTCGTGGAACCATCGAAATCATCGACATCAACAAACTGGGCGATGAGATGGGCGACAAGACGGTCGCCGTGGATGCCTTCGAGGGCAACAACCTGGTGCTGGTGGACGAAGGCCACCGGGGCACCGGTACAGCGGCGGGTGCGTGGATGGCGCGGCGCGATGCGCTGGTGCGAGGCGGTTTTGCCTTCGAGTACTCGGCCACCTTCGGGCAGGCGGTGGCCAAGGGCATGACCGTGGCGGCAGCGGAAGAGGACATCCAGAAGAAGCGCGCCAAGATGCTGTTCGATACGACCAGCCTGAAGAAGCTGGACGAAGGGCAGCTGGCTCAACTCGCGCTGACCGCCGAGGACAAACGCTGCGCACGCATCACCGCTACGCGCGAGATTTACGCCAAGTGCATCCTGTTCGATTACTCGTACAAGTTCTTTTATGAGGACGGCTACGGCAAGGAGTCGCTAATCCTCAACATGAATGGCGAGGCTTACGCACAGGCCGACAACGCCCGCAAGTATTTCACCGCCTGCCTGCTCGCCTACTACCAGCAACTTTGGCTGTGGAGTACGCATCGCGATAAGCTGGCCGACTTCAACATCGAAAAGCCACTATGGGTATTCGTCGGCAACACGGTGGCAGGCGAGGAGTCGGACATTCTGGAAGTGGTGAATTTCCTTGCCGACTTCCTGAACAGCGACGCACAGATCAAGACCTGGCTGGCCGACCTGATTTCCGACCGGGCGCAGATTCTCGACGCCAGGGGCCACAACATTTTCGCCGGACGCTTTACGCCGTTGATGGGCGTCACATTATAACAAACTCCTCTGCCGACTTTCCGTGTGTTTGGGTTTGGTTGGCAAACAGTCAGCCGACACTTCGAGCGTCTCGCCCTTATGTTTTGGATACAGCGCAGCCAACGCTGCAATATTCATTGTTAACGATGAAAAGTATTCCTCATCAACCTCTACCCCGATAGCGTCATGCCCAACAGCTTGGCAAGCTGCAATCGTTGAACCAGAACCACAAAACGGATCCAGGATTCGTCCCTTTCCCAACGGCAAAAGGCTGCGAACCAAAATTCTCAAGAATTGTTGTGGCTTAACGGTCGGGTGGTTTGAAATGGACTCTTCAACTATTGGCGTTTTCCCGCTTTGAATAATATCGGGAAGTGGCTGATCCACATTAAGTCGGCGCAGCGCACCAGTTCCCCACTTCCTTAAATTTTGAGCCACTGTCTTTTCTGCAATTGGCTTGCGAAAAAGCATCCATGGCTCATACGCTCCTCGCGGGGTAACGCACACTTGCGGGAATTCCTGCTCTGCGAGTTTAGGGCGGTCGCCGCCACGGAATCCACGATAGAGGCGCATAACTGCGCCCCTAACCTCAAAGCCCGCCTCAGCCATTCCGCTTTGAACCAAATATTGCAGCATGGGAGTGCCCGCGACAAACACATGGGCACCAGGTGCTAGCGCGGGAATCAAAGCATCGCCAAATTCCCGAAAATAATTACGGACGTGCTCTCTCTCCTGTGGGGACAAAGTCGTAAAACGCGGGAGCGGAGCACGTTGGCTCCCACCAATAGTCGGCGGCAACCTCCAGACCCCCCCGCGTCCGTTACGCAGTTTTGCCATTTCGTGAGGCAGGAACTCAACAATCCCAAACGGCGGATCCGTGCATACACCTTGAATGCTTGCATGCGGCTGTTCCCGCAACCAATCGAAACAGTTTGCGTGATGT